>JAHHOC010000506.1 GCA_018677115.1 Arenicella sp.
AACCATGAACGGGCGTTGTGCCCGCGTACCCTGAATCGAACTGCGTGCACCATAGGCCCAGCCCTTGTCCTCACGCAAATTCATATTTATGCGGGAGTTAAAGCTGGCACCCAGCACATCATTC
Organism: Arenicella sp.; assembly: GCA_018677115.1. Taxonomy (GTDB): domain Bacteria; phylum Pseudomonadota; class Gammaproteobacteria; order Arenicellales; family Arenicellaceae; genus Arenicella. Next base: position 125 of record JAHHOC010000506.1, read on the forward strand.
ATCAGTTGCGTCGGTAACTCATCCTCAAAGCCATATTCGGGCATCATGCTGGCGGCAATGATTGCTGACTGCTCGGAATCAGGCCTGTCCACCAGATATACCCGTGATTTTTCCAGCGGATTAATGGTATTAATCTTTGGCCGCATTGTCTGGCCGGTTCTCATGGTGGCGAAGTATTTTTCCAATTTGGGTTTAAGCGTGGTCATATCGATGTCGCCAACCACCACCAGAGTGGCATTGCCGCTGCGGAACCAATCCTGATGAAATTGTTTCAGGTCGGCTACCGACATACCGGCTACGCTTTGTTCGTCTCCGGAACCGGAAAATGGAGCGGCATAGGCATGACCCTCACCAAAAATGATTTTTGGCAGCAGTCTGTAACCGAGCCCGAAGGGCGACGATTTCTCCTGCGATATAGCCGCTAATTGTTGCGCTTTCAATCGCTCGAGCTGGGTTTGCGGAAACGCAGGATTAAGTATGACGTCAGCGAACAACTTGAGGGATTCGTCAAGATTCTCAGTCAGGGTATTAAGCCTTACCGTAGAATCATCCAGCCCTGCTGAACTGGAAAGAGAGGTGCCCATTTGCGACAAGCGGGTGCTTATTTCAAGCGCATCCAGTGAAGCAGTCCCTTCATCCAGCATGTTCATCGCCAGGCTTGCTGTGCCTCCCTTACGTCCCTTATCAGATGCGTAACCTGCGTCGAATATCATTCGCATGCGCACCACCGGTACTGCATCCCTTTGTGCCAGAATAACCTGCAGACCATTGTCCAGCGTGGCTTTTTGAAATTTATCAAAGGTCACAACCGGTGCCGCGCCGATCTCTGGAATGCCTTTGCTTCTGTCCACATCGCTCTCGCCGGCACTGTATTTGGGATAGGGCAGTACCCGCAACACGTATTCGCCATCACTCAGCCATTCGGCACTGGTAGTTGTCAAGTCTCTGGCCGAGGCCTGTTCAAGACGGTCAAAATGGCGCAGATAGTAATTTGGATCACCGGCAAATACTTCGTTGCGGGCGAGGATATCCGATTTGCCGCCGAAGCCGCCAATCCTCTCCATGCCGCGAACGAAGCTCGCTTTGGCACCCGTCTTGATTCGCGCAAGCTCCTTGCTGGTCGGACCTTTGGCAACAAATTTGGCCAATTCTTCATCGATCGCTTGTTCAATATAATCTAATTTGTCCTGCTCATGGGCCTCGGCAGCAATGCCGAACAAACCGCCGATTTCCGAGTTAAAAGAAAAGGCGCTGACGCTTGATGCAACCCGCTCATCATAAACCAGCCTTTTATAAAGCCGGGACTCCTTGTCAGAACTCAATACCGCGGACGCCATTTCCAGATAAGTTGCAGCCTCACTGCCCCAGGCTGGCACATTCCATATTTTATAGACATGTGCCTGCGGTACCCGGTCGTACATGGTTTGCGTGTGTTTGCCAGTTCGTTTAGCGATCCATTCGGTTTGCCGGGTTTGCGGTGGACCGGCCTCTATATGGCCAAAATACTTCTCAACCAATTGCTTTACTGTGTCGGGTTCTACATCTCCAGAAACCACCAAAGTTGCGTTCGCCGCCCCATATTTGGTTTTGAACCATTCATGCACATCATCCAATGAGGCAGCGTCCAGGTCTTCCATCGACCCGATCACACTCCACGAATAGGGATGACCTTTTGGATAAACGTTTTCTAATATTGTGCCGTAGACGCGGCCATAGGGCTGATTTTCGCCCTGGCGCTTCTCGTTCTGGACTACTCCGCGCTGTTCATCAAGCTTGTCCTGATCGACTGCACCCAGCAGATGTCCCATACGGTCAGATTCCATCCACAGGGTCATTTCCAGGGCATTTTTAGGAACTACCTGGAAATAATTGGTCCGATCCTGGTTGGTAGTACCGTTCATGCCAGTGGCACCCACACGATCGAAAGGTTTAAACCAGTCATCGTTATAATTTTCAGTGCCATTGAACATCAGATGCTCAAATAGATGGGCAAAGCCGGTGCGGCCCTGTTTCTCATCTTTGGAGCCGACGTGGTACCAGACATTTACTGCCACCACCGGGGCCTTGCTGTCTTGATGGACTATCAGCGTGAGGCCATTGTCGAGCACATATTTTTGGTAGGGAATGGCCAGATCATCGCTGCCGGCAGCCACCGTTTGGCTAGCCAGCGCGATAATGAGTGCAAGTGCAAATTTCATGATCGTTTTCCGGTTTTTGCGCAAGGTGAGCAAGTATAGCCCATTCAATGTCGAGGTATTTAGTTACGGATTTGTAGGTTTAAGGGGGACTGTCGATTCTGATCAGCTAAGCCTTGGAAATATCTCGTTAATCGCTTTTTTGAACCTCGGTGGTGAACTATAATACGCCGCTGAAAATTGCCAAACTGTCGCCAGGAATACCTATGTTAACTGAAATCCGCACGCGTTCATCAGGCTGGTTTGCGTGGATTATCGCTGCCCTGATAATTATTCCCATGGCATTCTGGGGGGTGCAGGAATATGCCAACACCAATGCCAGTTTAACCATTGTCGAGGTTGGTGAGCAGAAAATTTCACAAACCGAATTTCAACAGCAGTTAAGTAATGAACAACAACGCCTGCGCCAGCAAATGGGCGACCAGGTGAACAATGAATTGTTGAATAGCGACGGATTTAAGCAACGTGTATTGCAGCAGATGATTGACCGTGCATTAATCCAGCATGTGGCGGATCAGCATGACTATCGTTTCAGCGATCAGCAATTGGCTAAGATTATTAAGGAAAGCGAGTTGTTCCAGACAGACGGTTCATTCGATCAGGTAGCCTACGACAGGTATCTGGCAGGAAGTTTCTATTCGAAGAATCGTTATGAAGAAGAACTGCGCGCTGGGCAGAGACTAAATCAGGTTGTGTCTGGCTATGAGGAATCTGCCCTGGTGCTTTCTGATGAGGTGCGCAGCCTGCTGGAATTACAGGCCGAACAACGAACTTTTGATCTGCTCACCATTAAGCGTGATGATTTTTTGACCGATGCCGTGCCCTCAGAGATGGATATCGCAGATTATTACAGTAACAACAAGCAACGGTTCATGCAGGGAGAGCAAATCGCGGTCAGTTATCTGGAGCTAAGCCAGGATCAGTTAATGGAGGACATCCAGATAGATGAGGCAGAGTTGCGCGCCATCTACGAGCAGAGCGCCGACAGTTTCATTTCTGAAGAACAGCGCGAGACGCGTCATATACTGTTGACGACAGGCGGCGACAACGATGAATCCGAGCAGTTGGCTAGAGCCCAGCAACTGGTTGCGCAGTTGCGTGCCGGCGGGGATTTTGCAGAATTGGCCAAGACCAATTCTGATGACCCGGGTTCAGCGGCCAACGGAGGTGCGCTTGGCCTGGTGGAGCGTGGTCAGATGGTGCCGGAGTTTGAACAGGCAACATTTGCGCTCAGTGAAGGGGAGATCAGTGAGCCGGTAAAGTCGCAGTTTGGTTATCACATTATCCAGGTCGAAAAAATTGAAGCTGCACAGCAGCAGGCATTTGAGGAAGTAAGATTTGACCTGCTGCAGGATGAGCGTCAACGCATCGCCGAAGAGACCTTGTTAGACAGGGTCGAGCAATTGCGGGACCTCGCCTATGAGCAGCCGGACAATCTGGATGCGGCTGCCGATGCACTTGAATTGGAAATTTTAACAACCGAATTATTTGACAGGTCCACGGGCGAGGATATTGCTTCCAATGCAGTGTTCAGGGATACAGCGTTTTCAGAGGACGTGCTGTTGGGAGATGTTAATTCCGAGCCTATAGAGCTGGGTAACGGCAAATATGTTGTGATGCGCAAACTGGATTACCAGGAGAGCAAGCCAAAAGTCATTGCCGAAGTCTACGATGAGATTAAAACGCTTTTGACGAATATGAATGCCACCCGGGCTGCCGAGGAGTCCGGTGCAGAGTTGCTGCAGCAGGCAACGGAAGATTGGGCCGCCCTGAGCCAGCGAGAGGGTATTGAGATACAGTCGCTGACCGTGTCGCTGGCTGACAATGAGCCCAAAGTAAGCCGGGAGCTACTCGAGCTGATCACCTCGCTGCATTTGGCGGGCAGCGAACCAAATGTAACCTCGATCACTGATCGGGCGGGCGATTTTCATATTATGCGACTGACTGACGTAGCGCCCGGAGACCTGAATACCCTAAGTGAAAAGATCAAGGAAGGCACCCGCCGCCTTGTGGCGCAGCGCAATGGCCAGTCAATTGTGAGCAACTACCTGGAAGGATTGAGGGAACAGTTGGCGCCAGTGATAAATCCCGAACTCTTGTAGCAATAGTTGATTCTCAAATCGCAGGAAAGATAATTTTATGATACTTAAACCAAGGGTACGCGGATTCATCTGCACCAACGCGCACCCTGTTGGTTGCGCAGCAAATGTCAGGCAGCAAATCGATTACATCAAATCGTCGCTAACCCGGCAAGCTGGCCCGACTCCCAGGAATGTGCTGATAATCGGAGCTTCTACGGGTTATGGCCTGGCATCGCGGATTACCGCGGCTTACGGATATGGCGCTAAAACGCTGGGCGTATTTTTCGAGAAGCCGCCGACGGAACGGAAAACTGCGTCAGCCGGTTATTACAACGCGGCCGCATTTGAGACATTCGCCCATGCTGATGGCTTATATGCCAGGAGTGTTAATGGAGATGCGTTCTCCGATGCATGCAAGCAGACGGTGGTTGACCTTATTGCAAAAGACCTGGGCCAGGTGGACCTGGTTGTCTATAGTCTTGCCTCCCCACGACGCACTGATCCAGAGTCGGGAGAAACATTTAATTCAACATTAAAGCCGATCGGCAAATCCTATACTGCGAAGAACCTGAACACTGATACAGAGGTAGTTGGAGAGGTGACAGTAGAACCAGCCAGTGAACGGGAGATAGCGGATACCATCAAGGTAATGGGCGGAGAAGACTGGGCACGCTGGATACATGCCCTGAATAATGCGGGTGTGCTGGCTGAGGGTTGTAAGACGGTTGCTTACACTTACCTTGGCGATAAGCTGACCAAGCCCATTTATGGGGATGCAACCATAGGTAAAGCAAAGGAACACCTGGATGAGACCGCTGTTGCGTTGAATACCGACCTGGATGTTGATGCACGGGTGTCAGTGTTAAAGGCGGTAGTCACCCAGGCCAGTTCGGCTATCCCGGTGATGCCGCTTTACCTGTCAATATTGTTCAAACAAATGAAAGCCGAGGGCACCCATGAAGGATGCATTGAGCAATTGCGACGGCTCTATGAAGAATGCATTTATGCACAGCAGCCGAGGCTTGATGAGGATAATCGGTATCGTGTGGACGAGTTGGAACTCAGACCCGGGCTGCAAGCAAAAATTGAAACGATCTGGCCGCAGGTAAATACCGAAAACCTGCATGAGCTCACAGACTTCGCAGGCTACCAGGAAGAATTTCTGCGTCTGTTCGGGTTTGCGGTCGAAGGAGTGGATTACGATGCTGACGTTGATACATTGGTGGAAGCAGAATTTTATTAGGCGGTGAGCAATTCGCCCGATAAATCAATTTTGCATCGTCAAAACCGGCTCAACGTAAATTTCTTTCACTTAGCCTGATGATGCCCCGGTCGAAGGTGGTGCAGGCGTAACCGCTAGCGTGAATTGAGTGCAGTGGTAACCAGTCGCACTCCAGTTGCGGCAGCAATTTCATCGCCGCCACCGTTTCGGGGTCAAGTAATTCGCCTATGAATTTGATGCGTTGCTCATAAGTACCCCTGGTCACCTCGCGCATTGGTACAAATAGATCGGTGCGCAGGCTCAGAGGCCCGTTTCCCATTACTTGATTAGTGATAGCCAGCTGGATCATACTTTCCCTTGATGATGGCAGATCAAGCAGTATGTGATGGGGAGTTCTCCCCGCTTGCCTGGTTGGTTCCAGCTGGTAAAGCTCAAAATCCGTGGTGGTGTGCAGGTGAATGCCATCATCCGCTAATACCTGGGCGATGGGTCGTTCGTTATAAATTAGCCAAAGACCACCTAGCAGGCAGACTATTTGAAACACAGCTATCGCTGAAAGATCAAACTTCAAGGACTTTTTAGTTCTATCAAACACAATCAAGGTCAATGCCGGCCCTAATACCAGATCAACACCAACTAAAATCTTGAGTCCAGCAATACCTCCGGCATAGATCAAGTCATAGGGAAACCAGCGGTAGAATATGATTGCCAGTAATGCGATTAAGACAATGATGCTGATCAGCAGATGGATGGCGAACGCAGCGTATCTGGTGCGGACTTCAAATAACATAAAAGTTGACTGCCTTTGCTAGAATTCAGCTCGATATTATATGGCTATAGTGAGAGTAATTTGGACTTTAATGGAATGTGTTAAGCAGATAATGAATCTCGATGATTAATTCTGGCTCGGTCTCGATCGCGGTAAGCGGGGAAATTACTTCGCCACAACTAAAGCTGTTCGTAGAAGATCAGGCCGCCTTGATTAGTTCGCCCGCCGACAGCGATCTGCTTATCAAGGATAGCCCGGCTGGCATTATTTTATATTGGCGCCGTGGGCAGCAGAAAGAACTTGAGTTTTTCATCGATATCGATAAATTCTGCCGCCAGCAAAAAACATTTCCGGCGCCTAAGCATGCCGGATTGAGCCAGGCTATCGGTCGCAAAACAAAACACGTAATTGATGCAACGGCAGGGTGGGGATCGGATGCGTTGCTGCTGTGTGCACAGGGTTACCGG
>JAHHOC010000001.1 GCA_018677115.1 Arenicella sp.
GTGATACACAGTCTGGATTTTCTGCCAATTACGCACAATACGTTCATCCCCGGCGTACTGCTCCCATTCCTCTGGTGATTTGGTCAACAAGGCGCCGATATCAAAGCCTTCGAAAGCTTCTTCAAAACCGGGCCATTTGCTGGTGATGACCCGCCAGTGAAATCCGGCATTGAAAACACAACGTGTCATCTGCGCCAGATAACGGTCGTCACCGAGCTTTTTCAGCCTGGCAGGCGTCAGCGGCGCTGGCAACAATTTGGCCAGCTGCTGCGCGCCGCCTTTGCGCTTCTCGGCCAGTGACCTGATTTGGGCAAACTTCTTCATTTATCAGACATCCAGAAATACAAACCGGTCTTCATCCATTGCCATCAGTGATTCAGCGCCGTTACCGATGCTTTCAATCATGGCATCAGCTCGAGGCATCAGTCGATCGTAGTAAAAATTAGACATTTCGATTTTTGACTGGTAGAAATCGGCATCTCCGTCACCTTTTTCAAGCGCCTCCTCGGCCACAATTGCAGCGCGCGACCAGAAGTATCCCAGGGTTACATATCCTGCAAACATCAGGTACTCCACGGCTGCAGCGTTTAATTCATCCATATCACCGCGCATCACCTTAAAGCCGACAGAACGCGTCAGGGATTTCCATTTTTTGAAATATTTCTTGAAACGCCTGGCATGACTATTCCAGCGGTTATCGCCGACAAATTCATCAAACAGTTCCATTAGGGGTTTAATCGCCGCACCGCGGGTTTTAAGAATTTTGCGGCCCAGCAAATCCAGACCCTGGATTCCGGTGGTGCCCTCATACAGTTGCGAGATCCGTGCGTCGCGTACTTCCTGCTCCATGCCCCATTCCTTGATAAAACCATGACCGCCTAGAATCTGGATGCCGAGATTAGTTGCCTCGAGGCTGGTCTCCGAAAGGAAACCCTTGGCAATCGGTGTCAGGATGGCCAGCAAGGCCTCAGCGTGGTGCCTCTCCTCATCGGTGAAATCCGGTGACAGACTGATGTCCACCTGCTTGCCACAGAACATATTGAGCATGCGCCCACCTTCAGCAAAAGCCTTCTGCGTCAGCAACATCCGGCGCACATCTGCGTGGCAGATAATCGGATCGGCCGGACGATCCGGATTCTTACGCTCAGTAGCCCTGAATTGTTCGCGGTCTTTGGCGTAGGCCAATGCTTTTTGAAACGATACCGAGGAATGCGCCTGGCCGTGCATGGCCACCCCAAGGCGGGACTCATTAATAAAAGTGAACATGGCGCGCATGCCCTTGTGCGGCGGGCTGATCAAATATCCTTTGGCCTCATCGAAGTTCATCACACAGGTGGAGTTGCCGTGTATACCCATTTTCTCTTCAATCGACCCACAACTTACACCATTGCGCTCGCCCAATGACCCATCTTCGTTAACCAGGAACTTGGGTACCAGGAACAAGGAAATTCCACCGATGCCCTTGGGTGCATCAGGCAACCGCGCCAGCACGATGTGGAGAATATTTTCCGCCAGATCGTGTTCGCCGCTGGAGATAAATATCTTGCTACCGCTGATTTTATACGCGCCTTCTTCGGCGGAAGAATCATCCACCTCAGCGTAGCTTTTCATCAAGCCTAGATCAGAGCCGCAATGCGGTTCGGTGAGGCACATGGTGCCGGTCCAATTTCCAGCAACCATCGGCCGCATGAAACGCTCTTTGATGTTGTCATTGGCATGCGTATGTATGGTTTTAATTGCTCCGAGGCTCAAGCCCGGATACATGCTCCAGCTGTGGTTGGAGCTGATCATCATTTCCATCATCGTCAGACCGATCGATTCCGGCATCGCCTGACCGCCGTACTCAGCAGGACCACACAACGCCGGCCAACCGTTGTTGACGAAATCCTGGTATGCCTCCTTAAAACCCTTTGGGGTGGTAACAACGCCATCATCGAAGTGACAGCCTTCTTCATCGCCAACCTTGTTCAGCGGCACCAGCTCGTTTTCACAAAACTTGGCAGCCTCATCAAAAATGGCATCCACCAGATCCGGTTCGGCATTCTTGCCTCTTGTAAACTTGCTGTAGTGGGTGGGCATATCCAGAACTTCTTTAGCAACGAAGCGGATATCCTTCAGGGGCACTTTATAATTCATAATGTCTCTCGTTAATTGAAAGTAGGTAATGCGGCGGGACTGCTCATTGAACCGCCAATAATTTTGCAACAACACCAGTCAATGCAGTGTGATAGCTGTTAATCGATTTTTCGCGCTGCGCCTCTGCCTCGTCGGCCCGGCCCGCGGAATGTGTTTTCCACGGCTTCAGGTACCAGTCCTCCAGCAGCACAACAATGGTGTTGGCCACCATTTGCGCATCATCGGTCTGAAACTCACCACTATTAACACCCTGCTGAATTAGTCTCTCAAAGCCACTGATTGCATCCAGTTCAATTTTGGTCGAAGCCGCCTGCTGTGATTCCGGCAGACTGCGGGTTTCAAAATACAAAAAGAAGTACCAGGGCTGGAGCAGCGAACTGGCATACAGGTGAAAGCGGATACTCTCCTCTATCTGTAGCCACAGGGAGGATTCCCGCATTGCGTACTGCTGGGTAAGCTGGCTGCTCCTGCGCACGATATCGGCCACCATCAGGGCAATATCCTCTTTCTTGCTAATGCAGGAGTAGATTGCACCCATGCTCATGCCCGCCTGCCGGGATAAATCGCGCAAACTCATCTTCTCAAACCCCGACGTGGCGGAGATGGCAAAGGTGGCAGTGAATATCTTTTCCAGGTTGGCCACTGCAAACCGTGCTTTCTGGGTTTGCACAATATCTGAG
>JAHHOC010000014.1 GCA_018677115.1 Arenicella sp.
GCATTGAAGCCATACCCACCGGTTCGCTTGGGCTGGACATCGCGCTCGGCATAGGCGGGCTGCCCAAAGGCCGCGTTATAGAGATTTACGGCCCGGAATCGTCCGGCAAGACTACGCTGACACTGCAGGTCATTGCTGAAGCACAGAAATTGGGCGGCACTGCGGCCTTTATTGATGCTGAGCATGCGCTTGATCCGCAGTATGCGGGCCGACTTGGGGTCAATGTCGAGGAATTGCTGGTGTCGCAGCCTGATACAGGTGAGCAGGCACTGGAGATTACCGACATGCTGGTGCGTTCGGCTGCAGTTGATGTGGTGGTGATTGACTCGGTTGCTGCGCTTACGCCGCGTGCCGAGATTGAGGGTGACATGGGTGACTCGCATATGGGTCTGCAGGCCCGGTTGATGTCACAGGCACTGCGCAAGCTGACTGCCAACATTCAAAAATCCAACACCATGGTAATTTTCATCAACCAGATCAGGATGAAAATCGGTGTGATGTTCGGTAATCCTGAAACCACCACCGGCGGTAATGCCCTAAAGTTTTATTCATCGGTCCGGCTTGATATCCGCCGCATCGGCGCGATCAAGAAAGGTGACGAAATTTACGGTAACCAGACCCGGGTTAAAGTGGTAAAAAATAAAGTTGCGCCACCGTTTAAGCAGACCGAGTTCGACATTTTGTACAACGAGGGAATTTCCCGTGAGAGTGAGCTGATTACACTCGGTGTTGACAACGATATAGTGGAGAAATCGGGTGCCTGGTACAGCTATGATGGGACCCGAATAGGCCAGGGTAAAGATAATGTGCGTGAATACCTGAAAGAGAACAAAGACGTTGCCGACGAAATTGAACTTAAGATCAGGGCTGCAATTGGTGTAGCTAATGGGGATGAGGTTGAAGAAGCTGGCGATCAGCCGGATGAAGCCGCTGCTGTGCTGAATGACAGCGAGGCCGCAGCAAGCAAAGAATCCTAGGGCTGAAGTAAGACATAGGGTATCTGAGGCAGGCGAGGGGCAATGAAAATCATCCAGCCAGTTACCAAGGGGCGAAGTTCACAGAGTGAACTTTCGGTAAAAGTAGCAGTGGAGCAGGACGCTTCTGACTCCGCAGAATCTGCATCGGAAGAAACTGCGAAAGGCCAAATAGAGCCGTCAGCCGGCAAAAAACAGCGCGATGCTTTGTTTGCTGCCGGCGTTCGCTTGCTGTCAATGCGCGAGCATAGCCTGGCAGAACTTGAATCCAAACTCCGCGCAAAGACCGAATCAGCTGATCTGCTGTTTGCTGTGCTGGACGAATTGAAAAATGCAAATTATCAGTCTGACAGTCGGTTCACTGAAAACTACGTGCGTTCGCGTGCCCATCGAGGTTATGGACCAGTCAAAATCTGCAATGAACTTAAACGAAAAGGCATAAAAAACAGCATGATAGATGAGTTTTTAGATGTTAATTCAGCTGTTTGGTATGAAAACGCACGGGACCAATACGATAAAAAGTATGGAGATGAGCCGGTAAGCGATTATAATAGCTGGACGAAGCGAGCACGGTTTATGCAGAGCAGGGGCTTCAGCTCCGAGCATATTCAGTTAACCTTGCCCCCGGTTCAGAGCGACTGATTAATTCGGCCGTTCGGCCAAACATAAAGAACAGACGAGAGAGGCTCGCAAGACCCTGTGAAGGAATGGGTTTAGCGGTGCTACCTGCGTAGATCACAACCGCTGAATATCCATGAAAACAGCTGAGCTGCGACAACGATTTTTAGACTTCTTTGCTGAGCGCGGGCACACCATTGTGGCCAGCAGCTCGCTTGTGCCGGGTAATGACCCAACACTGCTATTCACCAATGCCGGCATGGTGCAATTCAAGGACGTGTTCCTGGGCAATGAAACAGCAGACTATGTGCGTGCAGTTACTTCGCAACGCTGTGTGCGTGCGGGTGGCAAGCACAACGACCTCGAGAATGTTGGCTATACAGCTCGCCATCACACCTTCTTTGAGATGCTCGGCAATTTCAGCTTTGGTGATTACTTTAAGCGCGATGCGATACAGTTTGCCTGGACATTCCTTGTCGATGAACTGGGGCTTCCCGAGGACAAGCTGTGGGTCACGGTTTTTGAAAAAGATGACGAAGCGGCTGACATCTGGTTAAACGAGATCGGTGTCAATGCCGAACGATTTGCCCGCATCGGTGAAAAGGACAATTTCTGGTCGATGGGCGATGTCGGCCCGTGCGGACCGTGCAGTGAAATATTTTATGATCATGGCGAGCAGTATTGGGGTGGCCCGCCAGGCTCACCTGAGGAAGATGGTGATCGTTATATTGAGATCTGGAACCTTGTGTTCATGCAATACGATCGTAAGGCCGACGGTGAGTTGAAACCTTTGCCAAAGCCATCGGTCGATACCGGCATGGGCCTGGAGCGGGTGGCCGCGGTGATGCAACATGTCAATAACAATTACCAGATAGACCTGTTCGATAATCTGATCGCGGAAATTTGCAAACTTCTCAACACCCAAGACCACACACACCACTCAGTTCGCGTGATTGCTGATCATATTCGTTCCTGCTCCTTTTTGATCAGTGACGGTGTGCTTCCCTCGAACGAAGGCCGCGGCTATGTTCTGCGTCGAATCATTCGCCGCGCAATCCGGCACGGTTACCAGTTGGGTGGCGAAACACCGTTCTTCTATAAATTGGTTGCGCCGCTTGCCAGGGAGATGGGCAGCGCCTATCCCGAGTTGATCGAGAAGGGTGAAGCGATAGAGAAGGCTCTACGTAAAGAAGAACTGCGTTTTTCCGAGACGCTGGAACAGGGTTTGAAAATATTTGAGCAACGCACGGCAGAGCTCGAGGGCACCACGGTGCCGGGTGAACTGGTTTTCCTGCTTTATGACACCTATGGTT
>JAHHOC010000032.1 GCA_018677115.1 Arenicella sp.
CCTGCGGTCACCGCCCCGGGTTACCGGATCGTTATCCGAAAATGCAGTCATGAATGGCTTGGTAAATTGGCGCAGAACTCTCCAAGCTGCTTTGTTTTCCTCTACTTCTGCTTCGTTCATAAAAACCGGAACCAGTGTGGGGAATTGGCGGGCACCGGCCATATAACTTGAATCCGGAAAGGGCGCCTCATACCCCCTGATCACCTCATCCGGAAGAGACTCACTGGTGGTAACCTGCATCACATCACCGATCGAAAAATCCGGGTTCTGCGCAGCGTACTTGCGCCAGTACAGAAAACCGGGGACGCCCCATTTAACCCTGAACTTGTGCGGTAGTTGCTCCGCTGAAACGACCTCGATCCGCGGATATATCCATTGCAGGACCTTGCCAATCAGTGGCGGAACCATTCCAGCCGGCAGACCGCCATTGCTCAGCACCACATGCGCAAAGCGTTCCGGGAACGCAGTTACCAGGCGCAGGCCGATCAGGCTGCCCCAGTCCTGACAGAATAAGGTGACTGCCTGCAGGTCCAGCTTAGTCAGCCACTCACTCATCCAGCGAACATGACGGGCATAGGTGTAATCCGATTTTTCAGTAGGTTTATCAGAGCGACCAAACCCGACCAGATCGGGGGCGACAACCCGGTAACCAGCATCCACCAGCGAGGGAATCATAAAACGATACAGATACGACCAGGTTGGTTGCCCGTGCATAAGCAGCACGACATGACCGTCCGCGGGGCCCTCATCGACATAATGAACGCGTAACTCTCCGCCCTCGCCATCAGCTACCTGTAGATAATTGGGCTGGTACGGAAAATCCGCAAGGTTTTCAAAACGTTCGTCGGGAGTACGCTTATATTTCATAGCGGGCATGATGAGCCAGGTTTTTACCTCACCCAGGTGGGAGGTTGAACACGGTAAGAAAATGTAATGGCATACTATATGCTGTTATATCGTGTTAGGCAACTGTTGAGGGCAACGAAAATTAATGCTGAATCACGCTGGTTTTGTCCGACCGCACATTTAAATGAACCGGTTTAGAAACATGTTTGTCATAAAAAGCAGCTAAATTCGAGTTTGCAAGTAACTAAAACCAAGAAATTTTGCTTTTACCCCAATATTGGCCTTTAATCGTAAGACCAGATATTGCAAAGCGTGCCGGCATAAACACCAGAACTGTATGAAAAAACTGACCTTAGTAGATACCGCATTCCTGTTGGGCGAAAGCCGTGAGACGCCAATGCACGTTGGCGGCGTGAACCTGTTTACCCTGCCAGAGGGCGCCGATGAACAGGAGTTCCTGCACGGCCTGGCCGCGGAACTGCGTTCAGACGAAGAGTTGCAACCGCCATTCGGCGAGCGAATCAAAACCGGAGCACTCGGCCTGCTGGGACCGGTTTACTGGGAAAAGGAAAAATCACTGGATCTGGATTACCATATCCGGCATTCAGCACTCCCCAAACCCGGCCGTTACCGTGAGTTATTCGCGCTGGCATCAAGGCTGCATGGAACCTTATTGGATCGCAACCGGCCGCTGTGGGAAATGCACTTAATTGAGGGCCTGCAAAACCGCCAATTTGCGATGTACTCAAAATATCATCACGCTGCGGTTGATGGTGCGCGTTCCATGCATATGACACACAGCATGTATTCGCCGGATCCCAATGCAGGCAGTCAGGGTTCGCCATTGTCATTGGCTTCACAGAACCGCTACCGCAAAGCACTTGAGAAACAGGGGCTGGAAAGCTATAGCGACCATGAACTGCGGAATGTGGCTGATGCTGTAAAAGAAATATTCGACAGTAGTGCTCACGTCTATGGTTCGCTGAAACGCTTCGCTCGAGGCTGGATGGGTAAGGGCGGAGCACTGGCGCTGCCCTGGCTGGATGTGCCGCGTAGTTCAATAAATACACATGTAGATGGAGCACGGCGCTTCGTTGCCCAATCATGGCCGTTCGAACGGTTGCGTAATGTTGGGCGCGCATTGGACGGCACTTTTAATGACGCTGTGCTGGCAATGTGTTCAGGTGGCTTGCGAACGTATATGCTCAATCACAGCGAATTACCTGATAAATCACTCAAAGCCATGGTGCCAGTCTCACTGCGCCGCGAGGGCGATATTGACTCCTCCAATGCCGTCGGTGCGATCAGCGCCGATCTTGCCACTACTATCTCGGATCCGCTTAAGCGGTTCGCAACAATAAAAGCCTCGATGGTCGCCGGCAAGGAATTGTTTAAAGGCATGAAACCAAAGGAGGCTGCATTGATGTTGCAATTGCTGCAAACACCCAGCCTATTGCTAATGCCGCTGGGTCTGATGAGCCGATTTCCTCCCTTCAGCACTATCATCTCTAATGTGCCCGGGCCGCGGCAGACTATGTACTGGAATGGAGCACGGTTGGACGGCATTTATCCGGCCTCCATAGTCACCGAAGGCGTAGCGCTGAATATCACCCTCGTGAGCTACGATCAGAACGTGGATTTCGGCATCACTGCCTGCCGACGGTCAATGCCACAGGTGCAGCGCCTGATCGAATACATGGAGCAGTCTCTGGTGGAACTTGAAGAGGCAGTTGGTTTATCTAAACCCAGCAAGGTTAGTGCGAAGAAACAGGCAGCGCCAAAAACAAAAGCCGGTGCCAAATCCAAAGCGGCAAGAAAAACCAAAGCCAAAGCAAAGCCAAAACCCAAAGCAAAGGCCAAAACCGTAGGCAAGAAAAAAATTGCGCGAAAGGCCAAGCGAGTAACAAAAAAGAGTGCCCGGCTCAGCTAATTCAGGCGTGGCTATTAGCAGCTGGTTTGCTGCGCGCTTCCTGGAATCCATGAATTTGCTTGCTTCAATCCAAGTCCGATTGTGTTTAGGTTTTACGGGCGATGATGGTCTTTACCACGTCAAGATACACCGGCCTGACTTCAACAATCTTGAATCCTGCTGTGATCACGTTTTTGACCGTAGTACGGT
>JAHHOC010000036.1 GCA_018677115.1 Arenicella sp.
CTTAAGCATTTGATTTATCATCTGTATTTCTCATCTAGCTACACAGTTTAATGTTAGCAAAGATGAGGTTGTACGACCATCTAAACTCACAAAATCGCTGCAGCCATGAAAATAAACAATCCCTGCGTTAATTACCCATGCTGGTGTCTTGTGTTGCTGCTGAGCCTGAGCCAGGCCATTGCGCTGGCAGCACCCTCTGATATTGATATGCTGGACCAATATCTGCAGCAGTCAGAAAGCGCTCACAGCGATCTCACCAGCGATGTGGAGAAGAGGATACGGTGGTTTGATGGTGTTCGCAGAACAGAATTATCGCTGGTCTACTTGCATGGTTTCTCAGCATCCAATCGGGAGATAAGCCCGGTAACCGAACAGCTCGCCGATCGGCTGGGTGCCAACGTTTTTTATTCCCGCCTGACCGGTCATGGCCGGTCTGAACAGGCGATGACCGACGGCAACATTGATAAATGGTTAGCAGATACCCGTGAAGCGCTCGAGATAGCTTCGGTGATCGGTGAAAAAGTAGTCATCATCAGTACCTCTACCGGTGGCACGCTGGCTACATGGCTATTGGCTCAGTCAGGGGCAAGCGCGACAGTGGCTAACATAATGATTTCACCCAATTTCGGCATCAAGGACCGATTCGGGGAAATCGTACGTTGGCGATGGGGTTTGCAGCTGGCGAAATGGCTGAATGGTCCGCACTATTCATTTGAGCCGCAAAACGAACTGCACGCACGTTATTGGACTGAGCGTTACCCGATGGAAGCATTGGTGCCGGTAATCAAATTGGTCGATCGCGTATTAGAGATGGACAAGACTACCATTACCGTGCCGCAATTGATTATCTATTCTGAAGATGATGTGGTGATTGATGTAGCGCGAGTCAAGCGAGTAAGCAAACAACTTATCAATGCGGAAGTGACGCAAGTCGCATTCAGCGGATCCAGCGATCCCGCACAGCACGTATTGGCAGGCGATGCAGTGGCGCCTGAATCAACGGCCAAGATGGTACAGTTGATCGCTAATTATATTGAACGACTCGATCTGTGAGTCAGTTAATCCACCCACGCGCGGGCATTGCGAAACATTCGCATCCACGGACCATATTCACCCCAGTCAGGGCTCTGCCATGAGTTTGTTACAGAACGAAATATCCGTTCAGGATGCGGCATCATAATGGTAACGCGACCGTCCAGGTTGCAGAGACCGGCGATGCTATCGACTGATCCGTTCGGATTAGATGGATATAGATCTGTTGCCTCACCACGATAATCGGTGTACTGCAAAACTGTTTGCGCTGCGGCGGCCTGCCGCGCCTGCTGGCCGGTAAATTCCGCGCGCCCTTCGCCGTGAGCTACAACTACCGGGAGCAACGAGCCCTGCATGCCCCGCAGCACCACAGAATTGCTGTGCATAACCTTAGACTGAACGTAACGCGCCTCAAACTGCTCAGAGGCATTACGTACGAAATGCGGCCAATGTTCGGCACCGGGAATTATTTGCTTTAAATTGGACATCATCTGGCAGCCATTACAGATACCCAGTGCGAAGGCGTCAGCTCGGGCAAAATAGGCTGCAAACTGGTCGCGAACCCTGGTGTTAAACAGAATCGATTTGGCCCAGCCCTCACCAGCGCCGAGCACATCGCCGTAGGAAAACCCGCCACAGGCCACCAGACCCTGAAAATCAGCCAGATCGACACGCGATTGGTTGATATCTGTCATCGGCACGTCGATCGCGGCGAATCCTGCCTGGCTAAACGCCGCTGCCATCTCGACGTGACCGTTCACACCCTGCTCTCTCAAAATCGCGATCTTTGGTCGGGCTCCACCAATATAGGGTGCACTGACATCCTCACTGGGATCGAAACTCAGTACCGACTGCAAACCACAATCATCAGCATCCAGCAGCCGGTCGTATTCCTGCTGCGCGCACTGCGGGTTGTCTCGCAGGGTCTGCATCTGATATGAAGTTTCCGACCACATTCGATGCAGTTTAATGCGTGACTCACTCAGTATAATGTTGTCGTTATAGGAGACCTGCACAACATCGCCGGCACTACCATGCCCAAGATCATGGCAATGGGCTGCGAGGCCCGATTGCTCCATTAACTGGTCAAACCGGGCGCGCTGGCTGTCAGTGACCTGAACCACCATCCCCAGTTCTTCATTAAACAGGGCGCTAAGCTGCTGACCATCTTCACCGTGCAGTTTGATGTTCAGGCCACAACGGCTGGCAAAGGCCATTTCCAGTAGAGTCACGATCAGTCCACCGTCAGACCGGTCATGATAGGCATCGACCAAACCCAGGCCGATAGCCTCCTGAATAGCATTGAAAGCGGCTTTGAGCAGTTCAGGGTTATCCACATCGGGGGTTTCGGTACCCACTTGTTGATGAACCTGTGCCAGCGCAGAACAGGCCAGCCGCTGCGCACCACCTGCCAGATCGAGCAGAATCAGGC
>JAHHOC010000058.1 GCA_018677115.1 Arenicella sp.
ATGAATCCTTTATCGGCTCTGAAAAACTCTCGTTTACCAATGGCAAAGGCAAGGGGTCAGTGCAGATCGAGACCATGAGCGGCACCATCGACCTGCGTAATTAGTCGGTCCTGATAGCAAAAGACAGCGCCTCCCCACAATCATCACCCACGCAGAACACCGAGTGCCAACAACAATCCTCAGTCGATTGCTGCGGCAGTAACAACACATCGCCACTGCGCAGCAGGCGCCCATGTCCATTGCGGATAAGCTGCTGCACAAACCCTGCTGTTTCGTTGATTAAATGAATCAGCGCATCATTGGAAAAACTTTCCAGCTCCTCGGCCAGGCGTTGATCGTCCTTCGACAGTTCGAGCAATTCGAGCTGCATTTCAGGACCAATCGACCGGGGCCAGTCCGAAGCTGCAGTGCTCTCCTGCAAAAATGAATTAATTTCATGCTGTAACTGCCGCTTGGTCAGGGCAAGCCAAAATGTGGTGCCACTTAATTGTGCATAAACTACGCCCGCATGTCCGCGTTCCCGATCATGGTGCAGATAAGCACCACCCTGTGGCGCGTTAAAATAAATAATTCGCTCTACCAGGGCATAAGACTTGCCGTTGAGACACTCCAATAACTTATTTTCAAGTGCCGGATTATTGGTGATTATTCTCGACTCGGGAAATATTACATCGCAAAGTTTTGCAGCGTAGCGTTGCCTTAGCGGATCAGCCGCGACATCTTCCACATGATCAGCACCGAACGAAAACCGAAACCGCAGTGATGCATCCTGCTCATAAAACGCCAGCCAGGACACCTTCATCCATAGATCTTCCGCGGCCACGCGGCCTTCCTCCAGTGCATCGAAGAACACCGTTTCGATCTCCTGTTCCTCACCCTCATGGATAAGGCTGCTGAGCATCTCAAAACGACCCTGCAAGTGATCCTGGTATGAATTCTCCGCTAGCAGGGTGTCTATACTCTGCCCGTCCAGTATCGCCTGATACAGTGAATCAGAGCGGGCAATATGCCCCTGATGCTGACTGATCACAGACCGGCATATGCCCGCCAGCATCGTCGGTTTGCCCAACTGCCAGTTCGACATCGGGTCTTCACACACCACATCAGCATCATCTATCACGCCCAGGTCGAAGCCGCGGCGCAGCAAGGTTTGTTTCATATGTTTTCAGCACAACCGTCAGCCTGGGATGGCCGGCGAATGAAGCAGTGGTTAATTATAAGGGAACCGTTCTCCGGTCTGCTGAATATTGTCAGATATTGGCCTTACCCGGCTAGACAACAGTGCTCCAAGGACATGCAGCCGTGACATATATCGCTACCCTTTACTGATGTCGCAGCTGTATGCGGGATGACTGAGCGACCCAACTATGACATCCAGTGACTGTGATTTGCCATCACGCTCGAGTTTCATTTTAAGTTCATCGCCGGGTTTGATACTTTTTACCAACGACCAATAATTTCCCTTGTAACTTTCTTTACGTGATTTTTGCCCCGCCATGCTAAGGCCGTTAATCTCAGTTATTAAGTCACCCGTTAACAGACCAGCCCTGGCGGCCTGTGAATCAGGCGTGATACAGGTTAGTTTCACTCCTGACTCCTTGAGCTCGGTGCATATACCGATAAATGGTTTGACTACAGCTTCGGAAGTGATCGTGTAGGTATCTTTACCAGTGAGATCCAAGATCCGTTTAGCCAGGTAGCTTATCTCCAGCTTGACGGCTTCTTCATCGAGATCTTTACCCGCCAGCGATGGTTGGGTGAATATCAATGCGGCCAGGAATGCCGCGCCAAGGGGTTTAATATATTGCGTAATCATTTTTTTCCTCAAATATCAGAATCGACAAGCGCATATTGCGCCTGATAGTACAACTGGTTAAGTTCAGTCAATGTGTTGACCCGTTCGTTCCACAGATTCTCAGCACGAATCGGGTCAGCCTCATTGTTAATAGTATGCTCATGTATCATTTGATCCACATAGGTCAGACGCCAGTGCAGCCGGTCCAACAGACGCCTCTCTTCGCTGGTCAACAGCATGTCCTGAACCGACGCGTGTTGTAATACTGTTTCCAGGCCCCGTGAATTCAACATCAATTCACTCACATTGGCTTGCAGGTAATCGTTCTGCGTAACAGGGTCAACCGAATGATTGCCCCCGTAAAATGACAACAATCCGGTGGCAAAAACTGAAAACGCAAGTGTGTAAACAGCCGCCGTGAGTGAACTCCAGCGCGATTGCCTGCCAGCATAAAGCAACTCCTCAGGCACTGCCTGCGACGCCGTGCTAAAAGATAATGGTTCAGTTTTGCCGCTTACAGTACGCTGAATACGCTGCCACATATCCGCGGGCGGGGACTGATCGGCAGACGCCGCTATTTGCCCGGCCATCGCCACCAGCGACTCCAGTTCCGCGCGACAGTGCACACATTCTTGAACATGGGCACTGGCAGAATTCTCCAGACCGTCTTTAATTTCCAATAGTTGCTGTAAATTTGCATGCATCAGTGTTTACCTATCGAAGGGGATAGCGGCGGTGTGCCGGCATTTTCCCGTAAATATTTATACGCGCGTAATACGATCGACTTTGAATAACTGGGTGTCTTGTCAACCAGGGTGGCAATTTCTTCGTGAGTGTAGCCTTCAACCTCCTTAAGCCACAAAACCACCCGTACATTTTCCGGCAGGCGACTTAAAATACGATTTAAGTCCAGTTGGTCATGGTGACCCGAAGTCTTATCTGCGTGCAACGATACTGCCGTGCCCCTGTTAAAGCTGTCCGCTGCCTGTTCAAAGTAGCTGAAATCATCAACCCCAACTGCGGCCTTGTGCTTTTTCTGTCCGCGCAGATACATCAAGGCTTCATTCACCGCGAGCTGCCGTAACCACATGCCAAATGGAGCGCGATTTTCGAAGCTGTTTATCTTGTTGATCAATTTAATAAAACTGTTATGTAATACGTCTTCCGCACATTCGCGGTTGCGGCAAATACCGTAGGCCAAATTAAATACCGCCTTTGAAAACATACGATAGAGCTCACTATGCGCGTTCATGTCGCCAGCCATCGCCTTCTCCACCAGTCCGGCAGACACGGTCTGCGAAAACGTCGGGTTTTTGCTCGGTATATTCAACGCGTGCATACCCAAAAGATGCCAAGTTGAGGCGTTTGGTCGCAAGAAATTGCCATGTTTTCTATAAAAATTGGGCGAAACTCAATCATGCGCCTGCCGATCCGGTCGAAATTGATTTTTATACACACAATGCACCAGCGATTGCTTACAAAAATCTAACACTTGGCAGTTGCCAAGCCAGACTCATAACCACAGACCGGCAGCGCGCAGGATTGATCGCAAACCAAGCCCAAGGGTCACAATAACCACCACAGCCCCGGCAATATTGGACGCGATGCCGTTCACATGCTCACCCAACACAGATTTGCGGTTCATGATCAGCAACAGAAAGATGGCCATTATCGGCAGTAACAATCCGTTGGCATACTGTGCCAGCAATATCAGCGATACTGGCTTGATACCGAGTAATGCCAGAGCAGCACCGAAGGCAACAACGGACAACGCAGTAGCGCGGAAAAGTTTTCGTTGATGCTGCTTATCCGTGCCCAGAATTTCGCTCAGGGCATAACCGGTAGCCATCGGTGCGGTGATGGCGGAGGTCAATCCCGCCGCCAACAGCCCAAAACCGATCAGGTAGCGGGCTGCTGCACCGAATGCCGGCTCAATGGACAGCGCCATATCCGCTGCGTTATTGACTACCACGCCGGACTGAAACAGGCTGGCAGCGGCTGTTGAGACAATCAGGATCGATATCAGGCCGCCAAACCCGATCGAGACCACAGCATCGGTTCGCGCGGTTGCTAGCGAATTTATCGATTCCCAGCGTTGACGACTGGCAGACGCATGCAGGAACAGGTTGTACGGAACGATGGTGGTACCAATCAATGCAATAGCGGTGATCAGCCCTCCTGGCGGCACCTGCGGCAGCAGGCCGGTAGCGATAGCGGACCAGTCGGGGCGGGTGATTAGCGCAGTTATCACAAAGGCGGTGCTCATCAGCATGACCAGCGCCAGCAGCAACCGCTCCAACAGGCGATATCTGCCAAAGTAGAGAACCGTGCTAGCGAAGCCGGCCAGTAGCAGCACAGGAACACGATCTCCGGCCAGCGGATTTGCGATCAGTGCCTTGTATCCAAGTGCAGCACCCGCCAGGTTTCCTGCCTGGTAGGCTGCATTGCCCACGGCCAGCGCGGTAAATACCAGTGCCACCATTATCCATTTTGCTGCACCATGCCCAAATGCCTGCATCAGTGCTTCACCCAACCCGAGTCGGGCACCTACACCCAGCCTGGCAGCCATATCCTGCAATATTATGGTGGCGATAGTGGCAAATACCAGAGCCCAGATCAGCGCGTAGCCGAAGTCAGCCCCGGCCAGGGTGCAGGCAGTAACCGTCCCCGGCCCGATGAAAGCCGCGGCAACCAGTACTCCGGGACCGGGCGATATTTTCATAGCGAACACCTCACCACGCGACGGCGGCCGGGCATCCGATCAACGCTAACCCACCGACTGAACAACCGGTGATTTGTGAAATTTTCCTTCAGCCCAGTAGCGCAGCGGCACCCATTGCTGAAGATCGACCGAAACCTTACTGCGCGGCATCTCAAATATACTGAGCCCGGCACCGGCC
>JAHHOC010000082.1 GCA_018677115.1 Arenicella sp.
AGGCAGACCAGACCGCGCAACAGACTTCAATGACCGAACGGCGTGCGGAAGCTGCAACCCGCGAGGCGGTGCAGTGGCTCAAGTGTGAGTTTATGAGTCACCGTATTGGCGAAAAGCTTTGGGGCGTGGTCTCCACTGTCACCGAGTTCGGACTATTTATTGAGCTGGAGGAATTTTATATTGACGGGTTGGCGCACATTACGTCCCTGGGGCAGGACTACTACGTTTACGACAATGAACGCCGCCAGTTGATCGGTGAAAACAGCGGGCGCAAATATCACGTCGGCCAGAGACTTGAAGTGCAGGTCAGTCGTGTGGATATCGACCAGGGAAGAATAGATTTCGCTCTGGCGGAAGTGGTGAACGAGAAATTCAACACGGCAGGCAAAAAGCGCCGCGGCAAAAAAAGCCGCGGCAAAAAGAGGCGTGGTTCCGGTGGCAACAGAAAACCATCCAGCCGCAATCGTTAGCCGGCAAAATCGTGAGCGGAAATAGAGTCTGGGTTGTCGGTCATCATGCAGTTAATGCGGTGCTGTCGGTCAGCCCGGAACGCGCACTGTCACTGCACTGTGTGATAGAAAAACAGAATCCACAGCAATCCCGGCTTATTGAACTGGCGTCAAGATTGGGAATACCCCTGCACCCGGTTGACCAGCGGCAGTTGGGCAAGCAATGCGGCATCGAGCACCATCAGGGAGTGGCCTTGCAAAGCAAACCCAAACAGGAGGGGAACGAGCGCGAGCTGGAAAAATTTGTCAGCCAAATGAGTTCACGGCGCGTGCCGTTATTACTGATTCTTGATCAGGTGCAGGACCCGCATAACTTTGGAGCCTGTCTGCGTACCGCCGATGCCGCTGGCGCGGATGCCGTGATTGTCGTTCGGGATAATGCCAGCCCCCTGACAGCGGTGGTGCAGAAGGTGGCAAGCGGTGCAGCCGAAACTACGCCTATTTTTCGCGTCGCTAACCTGGCACGGGTTATGGACTCGCTCAAGCAACAGGGCGTGTGGATGATCGGTACTTCAGACAAGGCGGCTGTTCCCCTGTTTCAACAAGACCTGACCGGGCCGTTGGCGATTATCGTGGGTGCCGAAGACAGGGGGCTGCGTAAACTTACTGAAAGTAAATGCGATGTCATTGTCAGCCTGCCTGTAGCTGGAACGGTAGTCTCCAGTTTGAACGTGTCGGTGGCGACAGGAATCTGCTTGTACGAAGCGCGGCGGCAACGATCTTACCGCAGCTGATGCTGGTTCAACGGGTTGCCGACACGAATTTGGAATATATTGTCATGAGCGAAAAATATTGGAATCAGTTATGAGTCGAGTGGTTATTGTTGGTGCCGGACATGCGGCTGCCGAGGCCATATCCAGCCTGCGAAAAAAGGGGTACGAGGGTGAAATATGGTTAATTGGTGATGAACCACTATTGCCGTATCAGCGCCCGCCTTTGTCGAAGAAATATTTACTGGGAGAGGTTTCCCTGCAGCAGCTTTACATAAAAGGCCCGGACACCTATGACGCTGCAGGTGTTGTGCAAATGCTTGGCCGCACAGTGCATGCCGTTAACCGGCAGACAAAACAGCTTGCACTGGATGGCGATGAGACGGTGAGCTATGACAAACTGATTCTGGCCACCGGAACCCGCGCCCGCACATTGCCGGTAGAGGGCAGTGACCTACCGCAAATCATGTATCTGCGAACCAAACAGGATGCTGACAGTATAAAAATGGCGCTGCGCACCGGTACCCGACTGCTGATTGTCGGTGGCGGTTATATTGGCCTGGAGATTGCCGCTTCAGCGATAAAGCAAGGCGCTGCGGTGACTGTGATTGAGGCGATGGATCGTGTTTTGCAGCGTGTTACCAGTCCTGTTGTTTCGGAGTTTTATCAGTCAGTGCACCATCAGGAAGGTGTCGAGATACGGCTATCCGCTACATTGCATAAATTTGCAAGCGACGATTCCGGTAACTGGGCTGTATTGCAAAGCGGTGACACAATCGGCTTTGATGCAGCTGTGGTTGGCATAGGAGTGATTCCCAATGTCGAATTGGCAGAGCAGGCCGGACTGCCGTGTGAAAATGGCATTATCGTCGACGAATTCTGCAAAACAGCAGACCCCGATATTTATGCGGTAGGGGATTGTAGTAACCATCCCAGCTTAATTTATGATCGTCGACTGCGACTTGAATCGGTGCCCAATGCCATGGGCCAGGCCAGAACGGCCGCTGCCTCAATCTGTGGCGAGCAAGAGCCCTACGATGAAGTGCCCTGGTTCTGGTCTGATCAATATGATGTGAAGCTACAGACTGTCGGTTTGTGCCAGGGTTACGATGAACTGGTGGTCAGGGGCGACCAAAGCAAGAGAAAATTTGCTGTGTTCTATTTGCAGGCTGGACGCCTGATTGCAACCGATGCGATTAACTCACCGGCAGAATTTATGGTGTCAAAAAAATTGGTAGCGGCGCGCGCGCATCCTGATCCCGAACAACTGGCCAATCCAGACGTAGCGCTTAAAACCTTGCTCTGATCTGCCGCTCGCTGTCGGGCAGTGAGTTTAGCCGTTGCGCTGGCGGCAAGGTTAAAGGCGACGGTGGCCCTCCAAAGCCCACCAACCACCAAAGGCTAATGTGCCCATGCCCAGCCCTGCGATCAGTAGGTTGATTGGTGACAGCACCAGTTTACTGGGCAGCAGTGTATTGCCCACCCAGGCGACAAGTTGTGCCGGTTCAATGAAGCTGAAACAGGCGATTACCCCCAGACCAACCCCAAGTATATCCATCCAGTTAAACGCTTTACTGGTTTCCAGCAAAGAGTGCTGGCTCGCTCTCGATATGCCGGCCATTACTTTGCTGGTAAAAGTATCGTCGCTAAATTGAGGCTCCGCTCGCCGAGCCTGATCGAACAAATTTTCCAGCGATGTTGTTTGATTATCTGAATGCATTTTATCGTTCATACTGTTACTCCCGCCATTCACTCATGTGTGATTGCAACAGCGGCCTGCTGCGGTTGATGTGGGTCTTAACCGAACCGAGCGGAATACCCATAATATCTGAAATTTCCTGTTGTGTGCACCCCCGGTGGAGTGACAAGTGCATTACCGATCGTGCTTCCGGCTTTAGCCCGGCCATGGCCGCGGCCAGGGCTTTGTGTAACCCGTCGCTGTTTTCCTCCCCGGAAACATCAGCCGGTTCGAAGATTATTTCCTCAGTTTCCAGCCTTTTTTTACGGCAGTGTTGCAAGAACAGGTTATAGCCGATCCGGTAAAGCCAACTGGAGAACTTGGCTTCGCGGCGAAATGACCCTAGTTTCTGGAATGCCTGCAGGAAAGCTTCCTGGGCTAAATCATCCGCCAGCGCCTCGTCCCATTTGGTAAGTTGACGCAGGGAATAGCGTAATGCAGACTGATGGCGCTTAACCAGTTCCTGAAACGCCGAATGATCGCCCGATAAAACCGAGCGATCAATCAGTTGAGCTTCCGCTACATCTTTCACCAAATTCAGTGCCAGCGGAGCCAGTGCGGCGTTCATCGCAGGCCGACCGGACTACCTATTGTTCTTTGCCAGTATTCAGTTTCCAGTATATCAGGCGTGCTACACCGAGCCCCAGGGGAATTAATCCGAGAGCGGCAATACTTGATTCTCCCATCACTACGAAGGCAATTACGATGGCCAGGCCGACGACCGCCCATTGTAATCCGCTGCGCAGGGGATCGCTGCCACCGGTATCAAATTCGGCCACTAATTCTGGCGGTACCGGTTGGTCGCGGCTAACAAAATTATTGATCAATTCCATTTTTTGCTTGCGCTTGCGTGAACCATAGAAAAACACCAGGAACAGAATTATGATCGGTAAACCAAGAGTAAAGGAGATAGCGGTCAGCGCAACCAGCACTTCACCGAATCCAATACCCCGATGATCTCCCTTAGAGTCCCAGTCGCTTTCATCAATTTTAATTTTGAGCTTTTCCAGGTCCTTAAGGTCCTGTTCGCTTACATCGTCAATATCAATTTCGACTTCGGTGTCTACCTTGTTCTTGATTTTGGTCGCCAGCGCGTCAATGACTTCCTTGAGCTTCTGCTTGACTTCTTCAGGGTCCATCTCATCAGAATCTATATTGATGTGTATGCCCGACCCATCGTCTGATTTTTTGTCAACGTGGACCTTAACACCAGTCTCATTGTCGGTTTGCTCCTGCGCACAAACCGCGCCAGTTACGAGCAGCGGCAGGGCAAGTGTTAGAGCCAGTAATAAGTTCTTCATCTGTTTCTCCAGCTAGTATTAGAGTGTATAAGCAGCCATTTTTTTGGCTATTTATACACTTTGATACAAAAATCCCTGTTTTGGATTCAAAAAAACCACAAAATTACCCAAAACGTCGAAGCGACGCTTATGGATGAACTTGAGTTCAGCTAAAGAGACCGGAGTCTAAGAGGCGACCAGTGAAAGGAATTCGGCGCGTGTGGATTGATTGCTGCGGAAAATGCCGAGCATGGCTGAGGTCTTCATCGAGGAGTTTTGCTTTTCGACCCCGCGCATCATCATGCACATGTGTTTGGCCTCGATTATTACCCCTACACCATCGGCTCCGGTGACCGAGCGGACAGTTTCCGCTATTTCCATGGTCAATTGCTCCTGAATCTGTAAACGACGCGCGAACATATCCACAATGCGGGCAATTTTAGAGAGACCCAACACGGTTCCGCTGGGGATGTATGCCACATGACATTTGCCAATAAAAGGTAACAAGTGGTGTTCGCACAAGGAATACAGTTCGATATCCTTGACGATAACCATTTCCCTTGATTCGGAAGGAAACAGGGCATTGTTAATTACCTCTTCCAGTTTTTGCTCATAGCCCCGGGTGAGGAAGGCCATGGCTTTGGCTGCGCGTTTGGGTGTGTCCACCAATCCCGGCCGGCCAAGGTCCTCGCCACAAGCTTCAATGATTTTTTTATAGGATGATTCCATGGATATCTCTGGTCTACAGTTTTGCCCGATTATGCAGTATTTTAATGGAAAACGGCGTGATTTATGCTTCGGGCCCGATCGCGTCAGCAGATCAAACGGCTTATACCTCCTGGCGAGGAGGTTGATTTAGCCTTCCATGAAACAATAGTATAAAACGCCGTGGCGCTGAATTCTGTGTTGCGCTGATTCAGCTTTTTTCAGCTTTTTCGCGTTCCGCGAGGCGCGCTTTAACCGCATCAGCCAGTTCCATCTCGACTACCTGTTTGTCCTCTTCTGAAACCTGCGACTCGTCGTGATTGTCGACCAGGTCGTAAGTGACATCGGCGTCACCTTCTTTGCTGCCGAATTTATCAGAAGCCGCGATTTGCATGGCAACCAGGCGCTGCACAAGCTCGGCCTTCTGTGCCCTGATCCGCGTCAGTTCAGCTTTTGTGCGTTCCCTGTATTGCTCGGCTTCCTCTTCCATCTCACGGATTACTCTTTCCGGAACGCTGTAAGTCGGCTCACGGAATTTCTTAGCCCACTTGCGGGCATTCTGGGTGAGCACGGTGATGTGATTTTCCTTTTGAGTTATCTCGGCCTTTTGCTTTTCAGCCAGCAAGCGGAGATCTTCACAGGTCTGTTCCAACTGTTTGCGGCCTAATTGATTAAAAATTCCTAACATCGTCTTTGTGTAACTTGATCCTGCAGCTGCTGTGACCGTGGATTTTAACAGAAAACCCCAAGGTTCATCAGTTAATGTCATGCAATTTAAAAGTTGCGAGGAGCAATTTAGTGTAATACAGCCTGACCGTCAAATAGGCAGTTTTTGTCACCCATCTGAGTTCAATCCGGCGCATATTCCACTGTAATCGCCATCCTCACTCTGTAGGCGTAAACTACCTGTAAAGAAAACTATTTGTAACCACGGTCAGCGCAACTCACATGCGATTTGCTAGTCTCACCGGGAGCTGCAATCTGGGCAAAATGATAAGACAGGCAAAGCAATCTGATGCGCAGGGCATCGTCGATATCTACAATTATTATGTGATCAATTCGATTGCCACATTCGAGCTAGAGCCGCTCTCGGCAGAGATTATGGCAACTCGCATAAAAACGGTTCAACAGGCTTCATTACCCTGGATTGTGTTGGTAGATAAACAGCAGCGGCCATTGGGCTACGCATACGCAAGCCAGTGGCATCCGCGCAGTGCCTACAGTCAAAGTGTTGAAATCACCATTTACCTTGCGCCGACGGAGACCTCGCAGCGCTTTGGCACCATGTTGTTCGAGGCGCTGTTGGCTGAATTGAGATCACTTGATTTGCATGTTGTGATCGGCTGCATTTCCTTGCCGAATGCCGCCAGTGTCGCCCTGCATGAAAAATTTGGCATGACCAAGGTGGCGCATTTCTCCGAGGTCGGGCATAAATTTGACAACTGGATTGACGTTGGATATTGGCAGGTCATCCTGTGACAGCGGATAGTTCCACGTTGTGCAACAGGATGCCATCATTTTATGCTGGGCCGCTAACGTCTGACGCGGCACTGTGAGTGCTGTCACCAAGGTTGACGACAATATTTTGTGAGCTACGCGCTACCGAAATTGCTTCACAGATCCAGCCGCAATCCCTGTCGGGCAATATTAAATCCGGCGGAGTGCACACGTTTACTTTGCACGCTGTCGGGCTGTAGCAGCGGATTGGTATGGTTCAAGTGTGTGAACCACACTTTGGCACGCTGTTCATCGGCTAGCGTGCCCAGTAATTGCATAGTTTCATCAACAAAGGGGTGCGGAATCTTTGACATGTCTCTACCCGGCAATTCGCCATCATCATAAAAGGTGGCATCAAGCAGCGCATAATCAACGCCCTTAATCAAATCAACCAAACTGGTGTTCCATTGTGACCATTTGTTGATATCCGGAATGAACACAGCCGTTTTATGCGGGCCAGCTATCCGGTAACCGACTGTTTCCGAATATTCATCCCTGTGTGGTACCAAAAACGGCGTAATTGCGATCTGCCCGAGCTGGACAGCCTGTCCGTCCTGCAATAATTGCAGACTGATATTGTTGAATTGAACCAGCTGACTCCATGGACCATTAGTTTGCAAAAACTGCCTCATTCGCGGCATTGCATACACCGGCACCCCGCGGGCTCCCATTGCTTCGTGCCCGTAGTACATTAGGCCACTATAGTGGCCGATATGGGCGTGGGTAAGAAAAATGCCACCGAAATCATATTGTGTAGAAGGTGCCTGCAGCTCGAGTTGATACAGTTGCTGGGGAAGGTCTGGTGTCGCTTCAATCAAGTATTTCCGCCTGGCAGCAGGGTCAATCAGGCCGAGTGAAACAGCCAGCTT
>JAHHOC010000098.1 GCA_018677115.1 Arenicella sp.
GCCTGACAGTGCGCCCCTGAACCGGCTTTCGTCGCCGCGGCATTGAAAATGACGCTCTGTAGCCTCATTATTGATTAATGGGTTTTTACATACTGTTGCTGTTGTTTGTCGTGGTTCCGGTGGCCGAAATCGCCCTGCTTATCGAAATCGGCTCTGATATCGGAGTTGGCAATACCATTCTTATCGTCATCTTTACCGCTATTCTCGGCGCCTACCTGGTCCGTCAACAGGGCTTTGCGACATTGACTAACGTGCAGCGCGAAATGAATGCCGGCCGAGTCCCGGCGATGCAGTTGGCCGAGGGTGTTGCGTTGTTGTTTGCCGGTGCGGTGCTTCTTACCCCGGGTTTTCTTACCGATGCATTAGGCTTCGCCTTGCTGACGCCACCTCTGCGGCGAGGGCTTATTTCCTGGGTTGCCAGCAAAGGATTTGTGCAGACTGTTTCAACCACCACCAGAACAGACTCAGAGTCGCGATCGACAGTTATCGAAGGCGAATATAGAGAGCGCGAATAATTTCCCTCAAACGGTTGACTTTGCTCACTTCGTGACTATTATTAGCACTCGTTTGGCTTGAGTGCTAATTATTCGGCCAATTTTAAACCTTTTTAACCCAGATATTCCTTGGAGGATTAACGAATGGCTATTCGTCCACTTCATGACCGTGTTCTGGTTCGTCGCCTCGAAGACGAAACCACCACAGCAGGCGGAATCGTGATACCCGATTCAGCAAAAGAGAAACCAGCCCAAGGCGAAATCATCGCCGCTGGCAACGGTAAGATTTTAGACAACGGCGATGTTCGCCCCCTCGACGTCAAAGTCGGTGACAAGGTGTTATTCGGTAAATATGCCGGCACTGAAGTGAAGGTCGACGGGGAAGAATTGCTGGTAATGCGCGAAGACGACATCGTCGGCGTTATCGACTAACCATACATCATATATTTGAGAGGAATTTAGCATGTCAGCAAAAGACGTAAAATTCAGTGATGACGCGCGCGCGAAGATTCTCGCCGGCGTCAATATCCTTGCAGATGCAGTCAAAATCACATTAGGCCCCAAAGGCCGAAATGTTGTTTTAGACCGCTCCTTTGGCGCACCTACTGTCACCAAAGACGGTGTATCGGTAGCCAAAGAAATTGAGTTGGAGGACAACTTTGAAAACATGGGCGCGCAATTGGTAAAGGAAGTTGCTTCCAAAACCAACGACGTTGCCGGTGACGGTACCACGACGGCGACAGTTCTGGCGCAGGCCATGGTTAAAGAAGGCCTCAAGGCAGTTGCCGCAGGCATGAATCCTATGGACCTGAAACGCGGTATCGACAAAGCAACTAGTGCAGCGGTCGAAGAGCTGGCTAAATTGTCCAAGCCCTGTGAAGACGCCAAGGAAATCGCCCAGGTGGGTACGGTTTCAGCAAACTCAGACGAGTCAGTTGGCTCAATCATCGCCGATGCGATGGATAAAGTCGGTAAAGAGGGCGTGATCACAGTTGAAGAAGGTCAGAGCCTGGACAACGAGCTAGAAGTGGTTGAAGGCATGCAGTTTGACCGCGGCTACCTGTCACCCTACTTTGCCAATAAGCAGGACACCATGACAGCCGATCTGGAAAACCCGATGGTGTTGTTGCACGACAAAAAAATCTCCAACATTCGCGATCTGTTACCAACTCTGGAAGGTGTGGCGAAAGCCGGCCGTCCATTGCTGATCATTGCTGAAGATGTGGAAGGTGAAGCGCTGGCAACCCTGGTTGTCAATAATATCCGCGGCATCGTAAAAGTGTGCGCAGTGAAAGCGCCGGGTTTCGGTGATCGTCGTAAAGCCATGCTGGAAGACATCGCCATATTGACTGGCGGTAAGGTCATCTCCGAAGAAATCGGCATGAGCCTGGAAGGCATTACCCTGGAAGACCTGGGTTCGGCTAAACGCATTCAGATCACAAAGGAAAACAGCACCATTATCGATGGTGCCGGTGAAGTGGCTGAAATCGAAGCCCGGGTTAACCAGATTCGTGCGCAAATTGAAGAGTCTTCTTCCGACTATGATAAAGAGAAAATGCAGGAACGTGTGGCCAAACTGGCTGGCGGTGTGGCATTGATCAAAGTTGGTGCTGCTACCGAAGTTGAAATGAAAGAAAAGAAAGACCGTGTTGACGATGCGTTGCATGCCACACGTGCTGCGGTTGAAGAAGGCGTGGTTCCCGGCGGAGGTGTTGCCTTGGTGCGCACTTTAGCTTCGGTAGCAAAAGTGAAGGGAGACAATCCTGATCAGGATGCTGGAATCAAAGCTGTGCTGAAAGCGCTTGAGTCTCCTC
>JAHHOC010000105.1 GCA_018677115.1 Arenicella sp.
GTGAGAGTGAATCCTGCCTCGATGACAAAAAAGTCAAAAAACTACCCCTGACGGTCAACGCAATCAAAATTCCTTATCAAATCACCGACCCGCAGCCGCAATTATTTGTCACTGAATCCTGTCGGCATATGAGTCAAGTGCTGGAAGAGTTCGGGCGACAAATGTGCTGTAGCCGTGGCGGGGCAAGTGCGTTGCAGGAAACTGTTGAAGCTGGCACAGTTAATAGCGCGACAACGAACGCCGGAATACAAATATCAGGATTATTCAGTCGTGTCATTACCGACGCAGTTGGTAACGCAATCTATTTCAATACCAGTGGCCAAAGTCAGCTGGCCTATCAGGGGACCGAACTTCCCGGTCATGGCATCGACTATCATAAAGCTGGCTTTGGATCTCCGGTGGGTCGCTTACGGTCCTTTGAGCGTTGTCTATCCAATTACACTATCGACGAGCTTAAACGCCACCACATTGAGGTAGGCCAGGAGGTGGTTCTGCATTTTCTGTCCGGCATTACGGTCAGCGGGTTATTAACCAAGATATTGCGTCGCGACCAGAAAAATTTGCTCTTCACTTTTGAAGATTGCACCGTTATTGATGATTTCGGCAAAGTGCTGTTTGAACCCGAATGGGGCACTTACGATATGAGCATTGGCGAATCGATTAGTTCGGTCACCGGTGGGTCGGCAGACCAGCATAGTTTTCCACTTTATGATGCTCCGTCGAGCAAGGTAACGGTGGAACAGGATTATGATCAGCAAACCCGACAACTGTTTGACTGGTACCAGAAGATTCGCGACGCACGCGAGGCAGATTTACCCAACAAGCACGTGGCATCTCTGATTAGAGAAGTAAGCCAACTGGATGATGCGGACTGGTTGCTTATCTTCGAAGCGCTTGAGTTAGCCGTGCAAAGAGGCCTGCATGACGAGGTTGTTAACAAGTTGCATAAGCAGCTATTGAAACTATCAGAACAACATGGGGGTGACGAGGCGATACTGATCGGATATGCCCTGAACAGACTGCAACTCTAACTCGCGGATCGGCCAATGATGTACTATAAAGTAATAACCACCCCTTAAGTTTCATAAGCGTGAGGTCGCATGAGCATTACTCAGGATGAAAAACACATGTTGATGCAGGAACTCGTGGAGTTGAAGCAGGAACATCGTGAACTGGATCTCGCCATCACTAATTTACAGGCAAGGCTGGATACCAACCAGTTTGAAGTGAGCCGTCTAAAAAAACAGAAACTTAAGCTGAAAGATGCGATTGCCCGGTTGGAGAGCAATCTGATCCCCGATTTACTCGCTTGAATTAATACCCGGGCGAGCAATTATAAAAAAAGGCCGCGTTAGCGGCCTTTTGGTCAGGATATCTTCTGTAACAGGCCAGCAGCCTCGCGCAGAACATCGGCCTTGTCGGTGGCCTCCCATTTGAACTCGGGTTCGGTTCGGCCGAAGTGCCCATAGGCCGCACTTTTTTTATAAATCGGCCGCAACAAATCCAGGGTCTGGATAATAGCTTTTGGTCGCAGATCAAAATGTTCCGCGATAAGTGCTTCAATTTGCTCTTCAGGAATATGGTGGGTATCAAAAGCATTGACATTTAAGCTCACCGGTTCCGCCACGCCAATCGCATATGCAACCTGTACCTCGCAGCGGTCTGCAAGTCCGGCTGCAACCACATTTTTGGCAACATGACGACAGGCATAAGCGGCCGAACGATCTACTTTACTCGGGTCCTTACCTGAAAATGCACCACCACCGTGTCGAGCAGCACCGCCATAGGTGTCAACAATGATTTTTCGTCCGGTTACGCCGCAGTCACCAACCGGTCCGCCGATGACAAACCGTCCAGTCGGGTTAACCAGATAACGGGTATTGCTGTCGATCATATTTTCCGGCAATACCGGCTTTATCACTTCTTCAATGATCGCTTCCTCAATCTGCTTATGTGTAACGGTCTCGTCGTGCTGTGTTGACAAAACCACTGTATCAATAGACGCCGGCATACCATCGACATAGTGCACAGTCACCTGTGATTTGGCATCCGGCCTCAACCACGGCAATTGACCATTTTTGCGCAACTCGGCCTGTTTTTTAACCAGTCGGTGCGAGTACTCGATCGGCATCGGCATTAATACATCAGTTTCGGTGCATGCATAGCCGAACATCAAGCCCTGATCCCCGGCACCCTGGTCGAGGTCAATGCCTTCACCTTCATTCACACCCTGGGCAATATCCTGTGACTGGCGGTCCAGTGCCACCATCACCGAACAGCTGCGGTAATCGAAGCCCAGCTCAGACTCGTTGTAACCAATCTCATTAATGGTATTGCGAACCTGCTCGGGAATACCGTCGAGACTGCGATTACTGGTGATTTCGCCGGACAGTACAACTAACCCGGTATTAACCAGCGTTTCACAGGCGACGCGGGACGCTGGATCTTGTTCCAACAAGTAGTCTAAAACGGTGTCTGAGATTTGATCAGCAACTTTATCAGGATGGCCCTCCGATACAGACTCGGAAGTAAATAGAAAATCACGCATGGTAGGTACCTTTTTAAGTGTACTTAATTAATTGGTTAAAAATTGAGCGGCGATTCTAGCACCTATTGTGGTTTAATACACCGTCTGAATCTCACTCTTTCATTCTATGGTAGATCGCTTACCCGTCTGGTCTTTTCTATCTATCTCATTGATTTTATTGAGTTTTGCATACTATCCTTTAGTTCGCTATGGCCTGCAATTAGACGCTGTCATTGCAATGCCGCCATCCACCATGGCAATGTTAATGATCGGCGGACTGATGAGTGGCCTGTGTGCGATGCTGCTGATGGTGAATCGCCGCCCGCAGATAGCACATGTTCAGCAACAGCCTGAGCCCGACATTGCTGCCGCTGGCTATATTCACGCCTGCGGATTGTTGATATTCACCGCTGTGCCGCTGGCCAATTTTTTACTGTGTTATTACCTCTGGATAAAGTACCGCGGGCGCTCGGCCTGGCTGGATCGGACCGGCATTGAAGCATTGAATTTCCAGATCAGCGTTTATCTCTATCTTCTGTTATCAACGTTTATGGTGTTTGCTGTTATCGGTCTGCTAACTACGCCCTTGATTTTACTTTTCCACCTGACGTGCGTGATCGCCGCCATCATTCAAACCGTCCGTGGCAAACAATTTCGTTATCCGGCAAATATTCCGGTAATCCAGGGCCGCAGCGGTTCGGCCTAATCGTTGAGCGTGTTTAAAACCGCGGCAGCATGTTCTAGCGTATCGGCTATATCGTTTTCATTGTGCGCAGCCGACACAAAGCCGGCTTCAAACGAGGACGGTGCCAGATACACGCCACGCTCGAGCATACCGTGGAAAAATTTGTTAAATCGCTTTGCATCGCAGGCCGCCGATTCATCGTAGTTGTGAACCTCTTTGGCTTCGGTAAAAAACAGGCCAAACATACCCCCAACCCCTTTTGTCGCCATCGGTATATCTGCCGCCTGAGCAGCGCCACTCAGCCCGATCATCAGGCTTTTAACTTTTACTGTCAGGTTCTCAAAAAAGCCAGGGGTTGAAATAAGCTCCAGTGTTTTCAGCCCCGCTGCCATTGCCACCGGATTGCCTGATAATGTGCCGGCCTGGTATACCGGTCCATCTGGGGAGATCTGATTCATGATTTCAGCTTTACCGCCAAAAGCACCGACCGGCATCCCGCCGCCGATTACCTTTCCAAAACAGGTCAAATCCGGAGTAACGCCGTATAAACCCTGGGCTCCCCGAAGATCCACCCTAAACCCAGTCATCACTTCATCAAAAATAAGAACAGCGCCGTGTTTATCGCACACGGTTCTCAGCCCCTGCAGAAATCCATCATCAGGGGGTACTAGATTCATATTGCCGGCCACCGGTTCGACGATAATCGCAGCGATCTGTTCACCGGACTGATCAAACAACTGCTCAACCTGTTCCAGGTTATTGAACTGCAGGTTCAGCGTATGCTCGGCCAGCGAAGCCGGCACACCGGGGGAAGTAGGGACTCCCAGAGTTAATGCCCCCGATCCCGCCTTCACCAGCAAGCTATCAGAGTGGCCGTGGTAACAACCCTCAAATTTGACAATTTTGTCGCGGCCAGTGAATCCGCGCGCCAGACGCAAGGCGCTCATTGTGGCTTCAGTTCCTGAACTCACCATACGCACTTTATCGATACTCGGGATCAACTCGCAGATTTTCTTTGCAAGCTCAGTCTCTATTTCTGTCGGAGCACCAAAGCTCAATCCATTCTCGGCGGCCTGCTGCACAGCCTCCACCACGTCGGGATGGGCGTGACCCAAAATCATCGGCCCCCATGAACCGACATAATCAATATATTGTTTGTCATCAGCGTCCCACAGATAAGGCCCTTTGGCCCGCTGGATAAATACAGGTTCGCCGCCCACGCTCTTGAAGGCACGGACCGGCGAATTTACGCCACCAGGAATATAGTGCTGGGCCAGTTGGAATCTTGTCTCACTCATGGTTATTGTTTCTTAACAAGCAGGCCAGCCAGTATAGCCAATTAGCGGTGAGCGAAAATGAAAAAGGCGCTCCTGCGAGCGCCTTTTTCATATTAAATGCTGTTGATGGGCTACTTTTTGCCGTAGCGCGACTTGAATCGTCCAACGCGACCTTCCGTATCCATTACTTTCTGCTTACCAGTATAAAACGGGTGGCACTCAGAACAAATTTCTACATGTAGCTCTTTTCCCAACGTTGAGCCAGTCTCAAATGAGTTGCCACAAGCGCAGGTCACTTTGATCTGGCCGTACTGTGGATGGATGTCTGCTTTCATGATGTTCCTCGGAATCTCTTTACTGTGCTCGCAGCAAATACTTGCAGGGAGCTTGCGAACTCGCGATTTTGCGCGAATTCATTATCAGGGCTGGCGATATTAGGGTAATCGATTACCTATTTCAAGCGCTTTTACCGCAATTTATCGGTTAAGCAATGAGATTGGAAATTTGCGTAAACTCGCATACGGAAAGAGTCTCGGCCCGCGCTGATGGGTCTATTCCCAACGCTTCAAATTGCGCTGCATCAAGTAACCCCTTAAGTGTATTTCGCAAAGTCTTGCGGCGCTGCGAGAACGCCTGCTTGACCACGCGGGCAAACATCTGCGGATCATCAACCGTATGTGGCGGCGGTCGCAAAGGCATCAGGCAGACCACGGCAGACTCGACTTTCGGCGGTGGAAAGAATGCTGTCGGCGCGACCTTGAATAGTGCTTCAATCTGATAGCGTTGCTGTAGCATCACCGACAACCGTCCATATTGCTTGCTGCCCGGTGGCGATGCCATACGGTCCACCACTTCCTTCTGCAGCATAAATATTTCACTGTGAATCATCTCCGCAAAGGGAAGTAAGTGGAATAGTACCGGGCTGGAAATATTGTACGGCAGGTTGCCGATTATTTTGATAGCTTGATCGGCACTGCTGAATACTTCATCCAGGTCGAACTTGAGGATGTCCTGCATATGCACAGTCAGGTTATTCACTGTCGCACTGCGCTGCTGCCAGAACTGAGCCAGTTCACGGTCAAACTCAACCACATGCAAATGCCGGGCAAGTGGCAGAATCAATTCCGTCAGCGCTCCCCGACCAGGGCCGATTTCCAAAACCACATCGTCAGGTTGAATATTCAGGCTGCTTACGATCTTACGGCAGATGTTCGGATCCTGTAAAAAATTCTGGCCCAGTGCTCTTCTCGGTGCCGAAAAGTGCTGCTGATTCTGGCCACGATCAGGCACCACTGACAGCCACCATCTGTTCGGCGAGGCTAATGGCTATTTGCAGGCTACCGGAGTCTGCGCCGCCGCTGCCCGCTATGTCAAAGGCGGTCCCATGATCCACCGAAGTGCGAATGATGGGTAGCCCCAGGGTGATATTGGCAGCCTGTCCGAATGACTGCGCTTTGAGCACCGGCAGGCCTTGATCATGATACATGGCCAGCACCACATCCGCGTCATGCAAATACTTTGGTGTGAACAAAGTGTCTGCCGGCAACGGACCGACAACATTGATGCCCTCATCCTGCAAGGCCTGCAGCGCAGGTATAATTATTTCCAGTTCCTCAGTGCCAAGATGCCCACCTTCACCGGCGTGTGGATTCAGCCCACAAACCAGTATACGGGGCCTGTGCAGGGCGAATTTATGCTTCAGCTCAGCATCAATGATACGGCACAAATGTTCGATGCCGCTTTTTGTGATTGCTGCACTCACATCTTTCAAAGGTAAATGGGTCGTCGCTAATGCAACCCGCAGGGTGGGTGAAGCCAACAACATAACCGGTAGTGTCGCAGCCGTCCGTTCGGCCAGATATTCGGTGTGGCCCGAGAACGACACCCCTGCATCATTAATTACTCCCTTATGCACCGGCCCGGTGACCATCGCCGAAAACTCACCAGACAGGCAGCCGTCAATGGCGCAGTTGAGTGTATCGATAACCCCCGGCACATTTTTCCTGTCAGCTTTTCCACACACCGCGGGATCGGCCAACGCAACATGCTTCACCGCCAATTGTTGAG
>JAHHOC010000141.1 GCA_018677115.1 Arenicella sp.
GTTAACGATTGTCTGTATCAGCCAGGCAAACGACGCCTCAGTCAGTCCAGTCAGTATCATGAACACGACAGCAATAGTCACAATTGAACTGTGGCGCCACAAATAGGCCAGCAATCGCTTGAAAATAGCTTTCGAGTCGAATTGCCGAGTCTTTTTGCCAGACCCTTTAAGCGTAGCCAGTACCTTACCTGGGTCACTCATGCGGAGATTAATCCGTGCTACGTTTGGTGGCGAAAGTAATGTTGCTCATACCAATCTCCTGCGCGACGTCCAGTACCTTGATAACTGATTCATGGGTAGCTTCCTTGTCTGCCCGGATAACCAGCAACAAGTCACTATTCGCAGATGGGAACTTGGATAACGCGCGGAGAAGAGTTTCCCGATTGGAGTTCACTAATGCTCTCGCTACGCCATCACCCACGGCTACGGCATATTCTGAACCTGCACCGACATGGACTTCGATCGTGCGCGGTTGATTTACCGCCTCCTCCCCGCTTGCTTCCGGCAGATTGATACGCAAAGAGGTCTCCTTGGTGAAGGTGGTTGAAATCATGAAGAAAATCAACAACAAGAACACCACGTCAATCAGTGGCGTTAATTCGATGCCGGTCTCATCTTCATGTTGCGCTACGTCAAAATTCATGCTGCCCTGTAATACCTTTTAATCTGTTGAGCCTCAAACGCGGGGAACGCGGCTCGCTCCGGGGCGCCCCGGAGATGTTGCCACCGCCTTTGAATGCTGTTGGGCAGCATCCATAAGGGCTAAAGCATTGTCTTCAAGAATAACAGTTAACTCATTGATTCTGCTTCTAAAAAATCTGTAAAACATCAGAGTCGGAATGCCGACGGATAGACCAGCGGCGGTTGTGATCAACGCTTCGGATATACCACCGGAGAGCACCGTAGGGTCGCCCACGCCGACCGCCGTGATAGCGGTAAAAACCTTAATCATACCGATCACTGTGCCAAGTAATCCGATCAATGGCGTGATTGAGGCGATAGTGCCCAATGTATTTAGATAACGCCCCAACTTGTGAACCACCTGCTTGCCACTGTCTTCCAGGGCTTCCTTCATGTCTTCCTTACCACTGTCAATATGCCTTAGTCCGGCGGCAAATACTTCACCGAGCGGTGAATGATGTTTAATCACCCTGATTTTATCATCGCCCAGCTTGCCCGCCAGAACCAATTCCAGCACCTGATGCCGCAAATTATTCGGTGCCACGTTTTTGCGACGTAGCGTTAACGATCGCTCGAAAATAATTGTCAGCGCAACCAGTGAACAAAGCAGTATGACCCACATGAGAGGACCGCCTGCACGAAATAGTTCAAACATGAATACCCAAGTGCCTCATTATCAAAAGGTTGTTTTAAAACGGTGATCTAGATTTGGCTGTGGTGGCGCCACCGGCCGATTTCGCAAGCCGGCGCAACGCGCTATTTAACGGCACAGTCTATCAAACTATCCATTTACAGTGGGCTTTTTTTGATGCCTCCAGAATCGCTTTTCAGTTATGCGAAAGGGCGTCAAATGCCAGCCGGAACGACGAATCTTGAGCATTATCGAACCGTGAGTGACGGTGGAAATGAGGTCAATTTGCCGCTCCTGGTAGCGACGCAGAACCCCTTTATGCGGGTGCCCATAGCGATTCTGGTATCCGGAGGATAACAACGCAAGTCTGGGTGCCACAGCATCCAAAAATGAACCACTGGATGAAGTGTTACTGCCGTGATGGGGAACCAGCATAATATCAGCTGCCAGATCTCCTCGTTGTTTGACCAGATGACGTTCTGCTGGCGCCTCGATATCGGCAGTGACTAACAACGTCACTCCATGAGCGACGACTTGAAGCACGCAGGAGTTGTTATTCTTGCTTCGCGGTGTTGTTTCGTCTGGTGCGATTACGCTATATCGGATTGAATCAACCTGCCATTTCTGCCCTGCTTGACAATTGTGCGACGCCGGAATTTCACCTGCACGGCTGGTCATAATGTGGGTTACGTTAAACTGATTTATTACTTCCTGCAGTCCCCCCATATGATCATTGTCGGTGTGGCTGACTACGAGAATATCGATCTGCTCAATGCCCCTGGATCTCAGCAGTGGTATCAGCACCGCCTTGGCCGCACTGAATCCTGAGCGATAGGCAGGACCGGTGTCGTATACAATCACTGCCGACTTGGATTCAAACAACATTGATAACCCCTGGCCCACATCCAGTAAGGTGATATCAACATCGCCGTCCTTGAGGTTGTCAGGCACCCAACATAGCGAAACAAGCAAAACTATGTGTACAGCCAGCTTGACTGATCTTGGTAAGGGTAATCGGCCAAAATAGATCGCTGCAGTCAATGTCACCATCACATAGTCGGCCACGCCAAGTGGGGGCGGATACCACTGCAGCGCTGGGTGTTGGCTGATCCAGTCAAGAATATGCAGTATCCACGCGAAAATGTCGGCAAGGTAAACCAGCAACCACGGAATCATGTCGGCCACATCAAATAGCAATAGCAGCAGCGCAAACAGGGTCAGTGGAATCAATACTATGCAAAATGCCGGCACCATGAGCAGGTTTAGGAGAGGCGAAATCAGCGGTACCTGCCCAAAGAAAATCACTACCAGCGGCGCCATGCCCACCCATAATGCAAACTGCAGCCTTGGCAATGATACCGTTGCCGGGCCATCCACCCGTGCTGCAATGATAAGCACCGCTCCGCATGATAACCAAAACCCGATATCCAGCACAGAAAACGGATCCAGCAGCAAAATGAGCGAGGCACTGATCAATAACACCTGGTTGAGCCTGGTATCCCGCGCGAGCAGGCGACACAGAGCATAGGTGGCCAGCATAATTAGCGCCCGCCGGGTCGAAACTGAAAACCCGGCAAGGCCGGCATAGGCGAACGCTGCTGCTAATGCGGGCAGCAGCACCAGAAACTGCCTTGGCTGCCAATGGTAGACAGCTGAAAACGGCATTAACAACCAGCCCATCAACAGCCTGGTGACCAAAAATACCAGACCTATGTGCAAGCCGGAAATCGCCATCAAGTGACTGAGACCGGTTTTCTGTAATGCTTCCCTGTCGGTGGAACTCAAGGACGACCTGTCTCCTATCATCAGCGCTGCCAGCACCCCCCGACCAGCTACATGTGACGGCAGCAATTGCCGCAGTTGGTTGTCAATCTGTTGACGCAGCTGGGTCATCCCCGCACGGGAATGTGCCAGCAGTTGATTTTGCTCGCTCGGTCTTACATATCCGGTAGCAACTATGCGGTGACGAAACAGGTATTTCTCATAATCAAATGCACCCCAGCTTGCGTATGCGTGTGGCTGCTTCAGACGTACTGTCAATATCCATTGCTGACCCGCCTGAAAATCAAGCTCGCAACGGTAACATGTTAGTTGTAACCGCTGTCCCTCGATGCGCTGGGCTGCAGGGTCATTAAGCTGCCGCGGCAAAAAGCGGGTGACTTCAAAGCGAAAGC
Organism: Arenicella sp.; assembly: GCA_018677115.1. Lineage (GTDB taxonomy): Bacteria > Pseudomonadota > Gammaproteobacteria > Arenicellales > Arenicellaceae > Arenicella. The sequence goes on from JAHHOC010000141.1 coordinate 3,487, forward strand.
GGACCCGCTGTGAGTTGCTGTCCGGAAGGCCAGTAACCTGCCCCACAACGCGGATGCTTTGCCGTTCAAGGTCGGCTGGAAAAGTCTGCGCCAGATGACTATTAAATTGCCAAGCGGCATAAGCGAAACCGAAGACCACTGCCGCCACCAATCTTAATGGCATCAAGTGGACAGCCATTACTGCGCAAAATGCAAAAACGGCAATCAAGCTCGTGGTTGCCGGTAGTGCTGGCGCTGACAGTGTTAATGTCTGCCCTGCAATAAAAGCAATGAGGAAATTTCTTGATCCCAGCCACCGCTGCGTTGGCGATGTCAGGCACGCAATGAGTTGCAGATTGATTGGCGGCCGGCCCGCTCGTGCAAATAGTTGCATAACCACTCCCTGGTTAAAGTAAACAATGCCCTATACCCGAGCATGTTGTTGCATACAGTTAAGCATTGCTCATTTGTTCATGCAACATGCGTATACTATCACTAAATCCGCAAGACCTGTCAGGTTGCAAACTTTGACCCACTGGGGAGTATCTGGTG
>JAHHOC010000074.1 GCA_018677115.1 Arenicella sp.
ATGTATGTGATTTTGGACCGCGCCCTGCCTTTTATTGGTGACGGACTGAAGCCTGTGCAACGCCGCATAGTTTATGCCATGTCTGAATTGGGTTTGCATAATGCAGCCAAGTATAAGAAATCAGCCCGTAGCGTGGGTGATGTACTGGGTAAATTTCATCCTCATGGTGATAGTGCCTGTTATGAGGCCATGGTGTTGATGGCACAACCGTTCAGCTATCGCTATACGTTGATCGATGGACAGGGCAACTGGGGCTCTTCGGATGATCCGAAGTCGTTTGCTGCCATGCGCTATACAGAATCACGACTGGCACCGTATGCCCAGAGCCTGTTATCGGAACTGGGACAGGGAACCACTGACTGGCAGCCTAATTTTGATGGCACGCTACAGGAACCGGTTAACCTGCCAGCCCGCTTACCCAATATTTTACTAAATGGCGGCTCCGGCATAGCTGTAGGTATGGCAACCGACATCCCTTCGCACAATGTGCGGGAAGTTGTGCAGGCATGTATCCATTTGCTTGACAAGCCCAAGGCCACTGTTGAAGAGTTGTGCAAGTATATTAAAGCGCCTGATTTCGCCACCGAAGCTGAAATTATCACCCCGCCTGAGCAACTGCTGGAGATGTATCAAACCGGTAACGGTTCAGTACGCCAGCGAGCGGTATACAGCATGGAAGACGGCGACATCGTCATTCATGCCTTACCCTACCAAGCTTCGGGCGCGAAGGTGTTGGAGCAAATTGCGGTGCAGATGCAAGCCAAGAAGTTGCCTATGGTCAGTGATCTGCGGGATGAATCGGATCAGGATAATCCAATCCGATTGGTCATTGTGCCGCGTTCCAACCGGGTGGATATTGATGCCCTCATGGGCCATCTGTTTGCCACCACGGACCTGGAAAAAAGCTATCGCGTGAATATGAATATGATCGGCCTCGACGGCCGTCCACATGTATATGATCTGCGGCAGTGCCTGAAGGAGTGGCTGAAGTTCCGCATCGCCACCGTACGTCGGCGCCTGCAGTTCCGATACGACAAAGTGACTGACCGCTTGCATATTCTGCAGGGCTTACTGACCGCGTATCTGAACATAGACGAAGTGATTGAAATTATCCGCACCGAGGAGAAACCGAAGCCTGCGTTAATGGAGCGATTTGGCATTTCAGAGCGCCAGGCAGAGGCAATTCTGGAACTCAAGTTGCGTCATCTGGCAAAACTTGAGGAAATGAAAATACGTTCTGAGCAGGATGAGCTTGAGAAGGAGCGCAAGCGCCTGGACTTGTTACTCAAATCCGATGCCCGTTTGAAAACACTGGTTAAAAATGAACTTAAAGCCGACGCTGAGGAATTTGGTGATGGCCGTCGTTCACCGCTGGTTGTGCGTGAAGTTGCCAAGGCCATCGACCAGAGTGAGTTGGTGCCCAGCGAACCAATAACAGCTGTGCTGTCTGCGCAGGGCTGGGTGAGGGCTGCCAAGGGACATGAAATCAATGCCAGGGAACTGAGTTATAAATCCGGCGACCATTATTTGTCTGCGGCGCGTGGCAAATCAAATCAAATGCTGGTGGCGCTTGATTCGAGTGGGCGTACCTACGCGGTAGCAGCACACAAACTGCCGTCGGCGCGCGGCCAGGGAGAGCCGTTGACGAGCAGTGTAACTCCACCGGCAGGCGCAAGCTTTAAATCGATCATGATGGGGAAGGACAGTGATAAATACATCATGCTTAGCGATGCCGGTTACGGATTTATCTGCCAGTTGGAAAATATGCTCACTAAAAATAAGAAGGGTAAAGTGACACTGAGTGTCCCCAAGGGTGCGCAGTCTTTGGCGGCACAAAAACTGAATAATCCGCAACAGGACTTAATTGCCGTGGTAACTACATCAGGCTATCTAACTATTTATCCGGTGACCGAACTGCCCGAGTTGGCGAAAGGCAAGGGCGTAAAACTGATTAATATCCCAAGCAAGCTGCTTAAGGCGCGTGATGAGTACGTCAGGGGTGCAACTGTCTTCAAAAAGGGCCAGCATGTGCTGGTACATGCTGGCAAACGTTACCTGAGGTTGAAAGGGCAGGATCTAGAACATTACATGGGAGAGCGCGGCAAACGCGGCCGAAAACTTCCGAAAGGCTTTCAAGCGGTCAAGGCGATTACCACTGAAGCTGCTTCGGCGACACAAGACGATATCAAATTGGAAAATTAGCGAATGAACAAATTGCAGCAGTTGAGAGAAATGACAGTAGTAGTGGCGGATACTGGCGAGTTGCCGGCGATCGCCGAGTACAAACCGCAGGACGCCACAACCAATCCATCGCTGCTACTGAAAGTGGCGCAAGATGAAGCCTACGCTGAATTGATTGAAAAATCAGTGGCGGCCGCTAATGGAAACCTATTTGATGCGGTGGATAATTTTGCCGTCGACATCGGCTGTGAAATATTGAAAATCATTCCCGGCAGGGTGTCCACCGAGGTCGATGCACGACTGTCATTTGATGCCGGCGCTACCGTGGACAAGGCACGCAAGCTGATCGAGCGGTATCAGAACCGCGGTGTTGACAGGGGAAGAATATTGATCAAAATTGCCTCGACCTGGGAGGGGATTCGCGCTGCCGAGGAGTTACAAAAAGACGGCATCAATTGTAATTTGACGCTGTTATTCAGTTTTGCCCAGGCTGCCGCCTGTGCCGATGCAGGCGTGTTCCTGATCTCGCCGTTTGTAGGTCGTATTATGGATTGGCATAAAGCCAACGGTGGTCAACAGGCTTATGAACCTCATGAAGATCCCGGTGTGATATCGGTCTCGCGAATCTACAATTATTACAAACAGCATGACTACGACACCATCGTCATGGGTGCAAGTTTTCGCAATGTGGGCGAAATCCAGGCCCTCGCAGGGTGTGACTACCTGACGATCGGCCCGAACTACCTGCAGGAACTCCGCGATGACAAAGGAGAGCTGAAAAGGAGACTGTCACCCGAATCAACCGGCGATAGCCAGCCACGTTTGCAACTGGATGAAAAGGCTTTCCGGTGGATGCAGAATGAAGATGCCATGGCTATCGAAAAGCTGGCGCAGGGCATCCGCGCATTTGCCGCCGACCAGGTTAAGCTGGAACAGCTCGTCGCACCCCTTTTATAGTAGTTCGGCGGTTGCGCCGCGCTGGCGATTGACCGGGCGTAAAATTATATTGTTGATGTTACCGGTCAGCGCGGTCTTTCAACCACTGCCGTAGCTGGCCCATTCCGGGTTTTTCACTTGCTAGCTCGTTGTTGCTTAGGCCCTGCAGCTCATGTGGAAACACCAGCCAACGCTCGCTCTGGTGCACAAAATAGTCCGGATCAATTCCAACTTCATTGTGATCCGGATTGTAATAGGCGCAGGCAACTTTTATTGAAGCGGGCTGCTGGATAGCTTTGATCGCATCAATCAGCGCGGCCAGGCTGTATCCGGTATCAAGTATGTCGTCGACGATCAGCACGCGGTCATGTTGCGTCAGGGTGCGTTGTAGAAAGTGCAGCCCGGTTATATCGACCTCTTTTTGTCGTTGCTCAATTCCGCTGTAGGAAGCACACTTTACTGCCATGTGGTCGCATTCAATACCGCATAACCTGAGCACCTCATGAATCGCAATGGCTATCGGTGCCCCGCCGCGCCATACCCCAATCAGCAGTGTTGGTTGATATTTGCTGTCAATGATGTCAGTGGCCAGCCGGAAAGAGTCCTTTAGTAATTGGTCTGCGGTAAGGTAGGTTTTTTCCATTGTTACGATCTATTTGAGCATATGAGCGCAAACATTCTAGCATTTTCAATTATATTATAGAAATAACTACTTGATTTATAAGCAAATATATAGAAATAGAATAAATTTCTATAAAGCTATAGAATTTATCCGAGAAATGCATATAATCCGCGCTTGATGACTAATGTTACCAAAATAGAGCCTGCCAAGGTGAGCAACAAGTATGCGCAGAAGAAAGTTGCAGCCCTTGAGGCAGCTGCTGCAGTTTTTGCTGCCAAGGGATTTCATGGTGCCACCACCGATGATATTGCATCTGAAATGGGTATAAAACAGGGCAGCCTGTACTATTACTTCAAATCCAAGGAGCAAGCGCTGCAACAGGTATGTGAATACGGTTTCGACCATTATGTTGCGCGGATGGAGAAAATTTGCGCTAAATCACAGCCTTTTGAGGCTAAATTGCTGGCGATTATCACATCTCACCTTGTCTCTTACCGGCAAAAAAATAATGCACTAAAAGTGCATAACGACCAGCGATTGTATTTGCCCAAGGAACAGCGGGGCGCCCTCAAAGAACTGGGCAGTAGATATCGCCGCTTGCTCGAAGCTACCTTGCGCGAAGGTATAGAGCAGGGAGCAGTTCGCGCGGAAATTGACACTCACTTCATCGCTTACTCGATTATCGGTATCTGCAATTCTTGGGGTGCGACTCTGGTACGTGATGATGAAATCGACCTATTTGAAACTATTGAACAGTGCGCGGAACTGATATTGCGTGGCACGCTAACCGGAAATAAAAATCATGAATAATATGACACAACAAAAGGCAACTAACGTCGTCTGGCATGACGGCGAGGTGACTCGGGCTGATCGATTCAACCGTCTTGGACAAAAAGGTGCCACATTGTGGTTTACCGGCCTGTCGGGCAGCGGCAAAAGCACCATTGCAGTGGCTCTTGAGAAGGCATTGCACAGGTTGGGTAAATTAAGCTATCGCCTTGATGGCGACAACATTCGCCTTGGCATTAACAAAAATCTGGGTTTTTCAGCCGAAGACCGGACTGAAAATATTCGCCGCATCGGTGAGATATCTAAATTGTATTGCGATACGGGAATTATTACCCTGAATAGTTTCATCAGCCCCTACCGGGAGGACCGTGATCAGGTCCGACGACTGCACGAAGAGGGCGGCTATAATTTCATTGAGGTGCATGTGGATTGTGCACTTGAAGAAGCTGAAAAGCGCGATCCAAAAGGCTTATACAAAAAGGCTCGCGCAGGTGAGATTAAGAATTTCACCGGCATTGATGACCCTTATGAGGCTCCGGTGAACCCCGAAATCACCTTGCATACCGACCAGATGACGCTGGAGCAGGAAATCGACATCATTCTCGATTATCTGCGCAAGCACAAATACGTCATTCTGTACCGATAACTTAATTTCCTTTCTACCCGGAGAATTCCCGTGATCAAACCACATGGGGCAAATGCCCTGCAACCGCTATACGTATCTGACCAGAAAATCCGTGACGCTTTAATCGCTGAGGCAGATTCACTCACCGATGTCGTTGTCAGTTCTGCGACCGCCGCCAATGCGGTGATGCTGGGG
>JAHHOC010000147.1 GCA_018677115.1 Arenicella sp.
GTATTACTATTTCAAAACAACAGGTCGCCCTGGCGCAGGAACTGGTCAGGGATCTGAACGTTGACATTCGATTCCAGGACTACCGGGATCTGGATGAGAAATTTGATCGCATCTACTCTATCGGAATGTTCGAACATGTGGGGTTTAAGAATTATCAGCACTATTTTGAAGTAGTGAATCGTTGCCTGGTAGACGACGGATTATTTCTACTGCACACCATCGGTCATAGTAAAACCAGCTCGCGGGTTGATCCGTGGATCGAACGCTACATTTTTCCGAACTCCGTGCTGCCCTCAGCCGAATTAATTGCCCGCCATAGCAGCGCATATTTCGCTATCGAGGACTGGCACAATTTCGGTCTGGACTATCATCTCACGCTGCTGGCCTGGCATCGGAACATTGAAGCGAAGTGGCAGGAGTTACCTGACTATGACGAAACCTTCAGGCGTAAATGGCGCTATTATCTGTTGAGCTCTGCGGGGGCATTCAAGGCCTACCGCAATCATCTATGGCAGATTGTATTCTCCAAGGGAGCCCGGCAAAAACCATACCACGCAGTGCGCTCGGTAATCTGAGTCTTTATTCAAGACTGCCTAAACAGCAGAACAGAACTTTATATCCCGACTGGGGTAGAATACACAGCCAGAATATGAGGCGAAACATGGACAGACTGACGGCAATAAATTTCTGCAACTTGAGATCGGCATTGTTTATGACGTTGATGGGATCATTGTTGATAGCCACATTACCGGCAGCATCCCAGCAGCAAGGCGTGGATTACTCATGGGAACTGAAGCGCGATAAAGACAATATCCGCATCTACACCAGTCCGGTTGCTGACTCAAAGTACAAGGCCGTCAGGGCGGTGACCACGATCACCGGCAAAGTCAGTAGTGCTGTCGCCCTGGTGCTCGATGTAGAAGCTTGTCCGCGATGGGCGGAATTGTGTGAAAAATCAGAACTGCTGGAAACTTTATCGCCAACCGAGTCGTATATATACACTTTGAATGACCTGCCGTTCCCGGTTAAAGACCGCGATGTGGTGGCATTGGTGGAATGGACGGTGAATTCAGCGACCGGGCGAACTTCTATGAACAGTATCGCCACCAGCAAAGACCTCGTGCCGGTTGGCAGGGCGATCCGCCTCAGGGACGCCATTGCTCAGTGGCACTTTGAGCAGGTAGACGAGAATACAATTCAAGTTGAGAGTTTTGCCCACATTGACCCAAACGGTGTCACGCCCGCCTGGATAACCAATATGTTACTGGTGGATTCGCCTTTTAAGACACTGAAGAAAATGACGGCGATTGTGGAATCCGGTCAATACGATAAAACCACAGTACCGTTTCTAAACTGATCGCCAATCCTGGCGGTGTTTTTCATCTCCAACCTGCTGCGTCCTTGTTGCCGGAGTTTTCAATATCGGCAAGCATTCCAATGTAGTCTGTCAGCGAGGCAAAAGTGCCATCCGGCGCTGCTGTCGGGGTAGTGTCACGTGTAACCAGTTTTCTTAACCAGATGATGCCTGCACTCTTCATAAAAACGGTAATAAGTTTTTGAGTGCGGCTGTTGTCACTGTGATAGTAAAGTTCAATCAATTTGTTGCCGAGTTCAGTGTCGGGAACGTCAAGCTCATCCACCCGCTCCAGCGGCTCGATGTTACGAATCTCGTTCAATGTTTGCAGCATTTTTTGTGTCAGCTTCATTTCAGATACCCACCTAAATTTTAATCGGTTACAGCAGCCTAATCCCTCGGGACTGGCGCCGCTCCATGATTGAGATAATCGCTTGTCCATACAGCTGAATCAATCGGCCCCGCACTCAATCCTGTCAACAATTGTTAACGCCGCATTATTTGCCAGCTATTGGTCCACGCATACATTAACGGGGCCCTTTGCAGACCCTATTATATTTATGTCAGGATACCGCTCTACCATCAGTCAACGGCCAGCACAGCGAGTCCTTGCAATGATTTCCCAGTCTTACTTCAAGCTGTTACAAGCCAGTGTCATTTCACCTGCATCAGCTTTGAAGGTTGAAGAATTCAAGGTTTCGTAGAAACGCACGAAATCGTCGTTGCAGATACCCAACAACTCCTCTAAAACCCCCATCTGTTCGCGGTAGGTCGATACGGCTGCCAGATGAGCATTATTCAGCGATTGAGCAAACCAACCGTCATAATCGCTGCGGCCATCCCATTGCTGATTTTTCAACCCGCTGTACGCATGCTTCAGCTCATTAAAAATTACTTGCTTTGCATTACGTTTATCTTCATCGCTCAAGGCACTTTGGTACAACAAATGGAGCCGATTCTTCGACTGCTTTAACAGTGCGTAGAACTCCCCTCGCATCTTCAGCCTCTGTGAATACATGCCCGCCGAGGCTGGCCGATTCTGCCGCAACCAGAGCAATGTGCCCTTCTCTCCCACCACGCTAGCGAACGCCTCATTGAGCTCACTCTCGCCATTGCGGTAAAATACCTGATGTGCCAATTCATGAAAAATAGTTTCTGCTAAACCGCTTTCACCATCCCTCAACATTGACGGCAGCAGAGGGTCGGCGAACCAACCCAGGGTTGAATAAGCAGTCACACCACCCACTGCAACATCCAGGCCTTTGTCCGTTAACCGCTGGGCATAACTCTCTGCCGCCTGCAGCGAGAAATAACCGCGATACGACGCGCAGCCGATGACCGGGTAGCACCAGGCCCTGGGCTCTACAGAAAACTCCTCTGCCGCGACCACATTCCACACCGGGTACTTCCTCGGTAAATCGACGTAACTTAGATAGCTGTCGTTAGTCGGCAAGCCCAATTCATCGACTGCAAACTGCCTGATTTTTTTCGCCAGCACGAGCTGTGTTCTGAGCTCGGGTTGTGCAGCTTCAATTACCTTATCAATTGGTTCACGCGCCAACATCAACCGGCTGTGACCGAGAATGCTCTGACCATAGTAGGATACAGAAGAGCATGCGCTGATGGTCAGCATAACCGCCATCCCGAGCAGAATTTGGGTGGTGGCCCTAGTTGTCAATTCCGTGCCCTATTTCTTACGGCGCTCCTGGCGCTTTCGTTTTGCATAATCTGACCTGGGTTTGGTTTTGACACCTCGATTAACTCGCTTTTGTGAATTATATGACTTTTTACGCGGCGCAGATTGCTCTCGTTTTTCTCCTTCCTCCCCACTGTACACGCTGATCATCAATGGCAGCCCAGCCACGCGGGCTTTCTTTAAAATCGCCAGGATTCCTTTGGGCATATCAGCAGGCAAATCGACCGTGGAGAAAGCATCACGGATTTCTATTTCACCAATATATTTACTCTCTAGCTCAGCCTCGTTGGCAATTGCGCCAACTATATTGCTCGGTTTGACCTGGTTTCTGCGACCCACATCGAGACGAAAACGCTGCATCTTCATTTCCGGATAGTCTTTCAATGGCGTGGCTTTAAGCTTTGGCATTGGCTTATCTTCCACGCGCCTTTGCCGTCCGTCACTGGCCGCAACGCGTTTCTGACTTGCCGCGAACCTGTCATTGTCAGCATTGTACGCCTCACTTGCCACAGCGCTTTCGCGCATGATTAAGCTACTATTTCCCTGCGCTAAAAAGGCGGCCGCAGCGGCGATTTGCTCAGCGCTGACTTCGTTCTCCTGTTGTAATTCGGTAATCAGATGTGAGAAAAAATCGAGATTCTCGTGATCAATTATTTGCGTTATTTTCTGCTTAAACCGTTCCACCCGGGTACGATTTATATCCTGCACACTCGGCAGATCCATCGGCTCGATCTTCTGCCTGGTTGCCCGCTCAATTGACGTCAACATGCGTTTTTCACGCGGCGTAATAAATAGTATTGCGGTACCGGTACGACCGGCACGACCGGTCCGACCGATGCGGTGAACGTAGGCCTCAGTGTCATGCGGCACGTCATAGTTAATGACATGGCTAATCCTGTCTACATCAAGCCCCCGCGCCGCTACGTCAGTGGCCACCAGTATATCCAGCTTCCCCTTACGCAGGCGCTCAATTATTTTTTCCCGGTTTGCCTGCGGGATATCGCCATTTAAGGCATCACTGCCAAATCCACGAGCCGAAAGTTTGTCCGCTAATTCCAATGTGGCATTTTTAGTGCGCACAAACACAATCACACCCTCGATGTCTTCATTTTCCAGAATGCGGGTGATGGCGTCGAGTTTGTGAGTGCCGCGGACAATCCAGTAACGCTGGGTAATGTTAGCAGCGGTCACTGTTTTGCCTTCAATTTTGATATGTACTGGCTTGTCAAGGTAGCGGTCGGCTACCTTTTTGACTTCGCGCGGCATGGTTGCAGAAAATAAAGCAATTTGCCGCTCAGGAGGTGACTGTTGCAGCACCCATTTGACATCATCGATGAAACCCATGCGCAGCATTTCGTCAGCTTCATCCAGAACCAGGGCTCGCAAGCTGTCTAATGATAAAGTGCCACGCCGCATGTGATCCATCACACGGCCGGGTGTGCCGACAATCACCTGCGCCCCTCGCCTGAGTTGTTTTAACTGGATGGTGTAGGATTGTCCTCCGTAGATGGGCAGGATATTTAACCCCTTAAAATTACGCGCGTATTGTTGGCACGCTTCTGCGACCTGTATCGCCAATTCGCGGGTCGGCGTTAATACCAATAGTTGCGGCGTACGATTTTCAGGCTCGACTTTGCTCAACAATGGCAGGGCAAAAGCGGCGGTTTTGCCAGTTCCGGTCTGGGCCTGGCCTAATAGATCACAGCCGGCCAGCAGTGGCGGGATGGCTTGAGCCTGGATCGGTGAGGGCTGCTCATAACCCAGAGCTTTGACCACTTCCAGAACAGACTCCGGCAAACCGAGTTCATTGAATGGCAGCAAATCGTCAGGCCGTGTTGTTTTCATATTCACTCGTGTAGCATTCTGGCGCATAGAGGTCCGATATCCGGATTCATCATTTAACCCTTGCGTAAAGCGCCATCCTGAGCGGGCAGAGGT
>JAHHOC010000158.1 GCA_018677115.1 Arenicella sp.
GTTACATTGAGGAGATTGGTCCCGACTTATCGTGGGTATATCTGGAGTATACAGACACGATTGCTCACGGATTTGGCGACAGCCCTGAATTGACATCCATAGTTCAAGTAGCTGATAGCCGGGTAGGTCGATTGTGGGATGCAGTTAAACAACGCCAGCAGCGACACGATGAGAAGTGGCTCATTATAGTGACTACGGATCACGGCCGCGATGCGCAGACAGGCAAGAGTCATGGCGGCCAGACTGACAGGGAGCGAGCAATCTGGATCGCCACAAACAGTTCTGGCTTAACCAGTAATTTTGGTGACAATACAGCACTGGTAGATATCCTGCCGTCAATAGTTCAGCATCTGAAACTTACTATGCCAGCGGAGGTCGAAGTCCAACTGGATGGGCAATCGTTTATTCAATGAAGAATTGTGCTAACTGCGACAACCTCCTGACCGAGAATTCCAATTACTGTTCGCAGTGCGGTCAGAGCATCCTCAGCTTCGAAAAACCGATTAAACCGGTGTTAACTGAGATGATTCACGAATCGCTGGACATCGATGGGCGCATGTTTTTGACGCTGAAGACCTTGTTGTTGAAGCCGGGCATGCTGTCACTCGAATACAGAAATGGCCGAAGAGCCAAATATACTCCGCCATTCAGAATGTATCTGGTGATCAGTATTTTGTTTTTTTTATTGGTCTCAACTCTTGATTTCAGCGGTTACGGGCAGGTTGACGATTCCGTCGCTCGCTCCGAATACTATCCGAAAATAATGTTCGTTCTATTGCCGGTATTTGCGTTGTTGTTGCAGCTATTTTTTAAAGGCACTTTTTATCTCTCGAATTTGATCTTTGCTATTCACATCCACTGCATTTCCTACCTGGCCTGGGCGGTCATGTTGCCACTTGAGGAATATGAAAAAGCTTATCCGGTTTTTATTTACCTGCAGATTCCGTTCATCGTCTACCTGCTGGTTTACATTGTGTTGGCGTTAAAGCGTTATTACGCGGAAAGTTGGCGTAAAGTGATTGCCAAATTTTTTGCGATATTTTTTCTGTATGTGAGTGCGCTTGGTATAAGTTTTGATTACGTTCTGCATGCCTTGTAACAGATATTGCAGGGCGATTGTCTACTCTTAGCTGGGATCCATTGCCTTAACGGGCACTAGGAATACTTCGCAGTATTTCCTTTGTTCTGTTTGTTGCGCCAACGCAGGCAGCCATTCGGTTTGACTTCTGTTCAATACGAATTATTATGCTCGCGATTCACTATTGCCGCTTCCCTGAAATTCTCACATGACAGCCTCGAAACCAGTTTTAATTTTACAATTGCGCCCGGAAGATGAGACTTCCGACAGTGAGTTTGCCGCGCTGCTGAAATACGGTGGCTTGCAGGAGGCTGACGTGCATCGGATTCGCATCGAGAAGAGCGGTATTCCCCAGCTCTCGCTCGAGGCCTATTCTGCCATCATTGTCGGCGGTAGCCCCTTTGATATCAGCACCCCAGAATTACACAAGTCAGCGATACAGAAGACCATTGAAGCCGACTTCAATCGACTGTTTGACGAGATACTTAGCAGGGATTTCCCGTTTCTCGGCGCTTGTTCAGGTTGTGGACTGTTGGGTAATTACCTGAATACTCCGATCTCGGGTAAATTCGCTGAACCAGTCAGTCAGGTAACGGTTGCCCTGACCAGTGAGGGAAAGGAGGATGCATTGCTGTCCGGTTACCCGGATCAAATATCAGTGCTCCTGGGTCACAAGGAGGCTTGTGATGAGGTGCCTCGGGGTGCCACGCTGCTGATGCAGGGAGAGGCCTGTCCTGTGCAAATGTTCCGCGTTGGTGAAAACGTGTACGCCACACAATTTCATCCCGAGGGTGACAGTGCAGGCTTTACCACACGGATTCAAACCTACAAACACCATGGTTATTTCCAACCGGAACAAGCTGATGAGTTAATCCGGGCGGTGAAACAGGCCGACACTCCGTTTGCACAGGATTTATTGAAGCGGTTTGTCAATCGATACGCTGGTTAGTTCAAAGACGGATTTCTTTGCTTGACTGCGAGCGCGGAGCATAGTTGTCTCCCAGTTCTATCTGTTTGACTTGTCGAACATGCGGAGGGCTATCATCAAGCCAGCGCGCTACACCCTTTTCTATCACCAGAATTTCTTCCCACTTGGCACCGACCGAGCCCTTGCCGGCATGCGGTTCAACCAGCCAAAGTCCGTCATGCGGCGGGTGATCCGAGCATTCGGAGGTGTTCCACAAAGGATCCTCCCGCCCTATGCCAATCTGTGCAACCTTATCTTTATAGGAAAACCAGCTCAGAGACAGGGCATCAAATCCCCTGAAACGCCAGGTAAAAGGGAGTTTCGGCAATTTGACCGCGCGGTGGCCCAATACCTCGCCCGGGTGTTTGCTGTGCACGGGCTCATAACCCATGGACCGAATATCCGCTTCCACTTTCTCCGCAATCGACTTAAAGCTGTCGCCGTTATTCACTGCGCCGAGTATTTGTTCACGGAAAACGGCGAGATTAAGCATCATCTCCCTGTGAACATCATCTTCTCCAAAACAAAAAGAATAGGAGGTGTCGACCAGGTAGCCAGCTGATATCGGGGCCGCATCCAGCACCACGCAGTCTCCCGCCTGCAGCGCACGCTTCTTGGGGAAGAAACTGCCAATCCTGAAATCACCGGGAAGCGCTGTACGCTCGCCGAACAAGACCACTGGCAGATGAAAAAAAGAACTGAATCCGGCTTTTCGATAGCGGCGCACGAGTTCGCGGGCAACATCTCTCTCAGTTTGGCCCGATACCAGTTCAGTGGCCATATTCTCCAGAATGGAAAACGACAGGCGCTGTAAATCCCGGAACTGCTCGAGTTCGACTCGGTTAAAGTTTTTTGATTGAATAAACACCTGATCCGCAATGCCGTTTTGTTTAGATATACCGATTGCACGGTTTTTGTATAAGCCCTTTTATTGTAATCTGATACTGTTACTTCCAAAGAGGCAAAATCTAATGAAATTAGAGTCAAATAATAAACATTCCCAGTTATCCATCCCACAGGAAGCCTTCGACTGGTACGATGAGTATGCTCATGGGGACATCGACCGGCGCACTTTTATGGCGCGCCTTGCCACTTTGGCAGTTGGTGGTTTAACGGTCAACGTGCTGGCTGCTGCTTTGATTCCCAACTATTCGCTGGCCGAGCAGGTCTCGTTTAATGACCCCGATATTGTCGCCACCTACGCGCAGTTTGAGTCACCCGATGGCCACGGCGAAGGACGCGGATACCTGGTAAAACCCGCGAAGCTTGAGAATGAAGCCCCGGTAGTGCTCGTAGTGCATGAAAATCGGGGCTTGAATCCCTATATAAAAGATGTGGCTCGGCGCTTTGCAAAACAAGGCTTCATTGCCTTTGCGCCAGATGCCCTTCATCCGCTGGGAGGGTACCCCGGCAATGATGATCAGGGACGGTCAATGCAGCGCAGTATGGATAGAGCCAAGATCGAGCAGGACTTTATCGCTGCGTCGAAATTCGCGGTCGCGCTGGAAGGCGGCAACCGCAAACTCGGTGTAGTTGGGTTTTGTTTTGGTGGCTACATTAGCAATATGCTAGCAGCGACAGTTCCTGATGTTATCAGTGCCGCAGTTCCTTTCTATGGCACTCCTGCCAAGGATGATCTTGTAAAAAACGTGCGTTGTCCCTTGTTACTGCAATTTGCTGAAACGGATCCGCGTGTCAATAAATCCTGGCCGGAGTATGAACGAGTATTAAAGAGCAATCAGGTTACTTATACCGCACATACCTATGCCGGCACTAACCACGGTTTTCATAACGATTCCACCAGTCGTTATGACGAGCAAGCGGCTGAGCTGGCATGGAGCAGAACATTGAAATTTTTCAGCCTGCATCTAAACTAACGCTATGGCACAAGCAATGATTCATGGCATTTTGAGATATTTAAGCTTTACAGCGCAGGGATTAGTACGATGGTAGAGGTGCATTCTGAAGAGAGTCGTAATCTGTTGGTTTTGTCGCCAAATAAATCAATGAGCTGGCAAACCAACAAGAAAATTCTGTTGGCCATGTTCTGCGTCAACATGATCATTGGGGTTGCCTTCGCCCTGGTGGGGGCCTGGATGATTTTGCCATTTGCAGGCCTTGAAATATTCCTTGTCGGTGTTGGCATGTACTATGTTTGCTGGAAATTGAACTTCCGCGAGACGATTGCCATCGAGCATGAATCATTGCATTTGCAGAAGGGGGTTTATTACCCAGCGCAGGAATGGCGTTGGCAGAAAAGCAACACTGCTTTGCTTAAACAGCCCGGAAACTACACTCAGAGTGCACCAGCATTGTTCCTGAAGCACCTGAATGAGACAGTGGAGATTGGCAGCTTCCTCAACAAAGCGGAAAAAGCGCGATTACGCGAATACCTGACAAACCTGGGTATTCCGGTGATTACCATCGCTCGATAAGAGCGCATCGGTTCATGGCCCATATCCGTTTATCCAGCTCCATGAAGCGGGTTCTGGGGTTAAGCGGCCTGATGTTGTCATTAGTCGCATTTAGTGATGGAACAGGAAGCTTACTTCAAAGAAACGGTATTTCTCTCTGACTAAACCATATGATCATTGGTGGCAGGGAAGCACCTGAAACCACGTATAAATAGCTTCTGCTAAATATAGTGAGATCTGCGGTGGAGTGAAGTAGGGCTTGGCAAGGAATACGCCAAATTGCAGATTCACAGGGTGACACTCTCCGCCGTCAAGCCACCCAATCCTGAAAATTGTAATCAATTGTTACTGATGGTGAAGTCTCCTATCCATTTGGGACCCCTAATGGCATTGTATCGCCCGGGTATCGAGGTTCCCGGTTAAAAACAGTTGATTGCGGGGGCAATCTACGAGTCAAACGTGAACCAACATTAAAATTTAGCTTAAAGGGGACATTAAATGTTCAATGTAAATGCGTTGTGCCGGCGGGTAACGGCAGCCACCGTTTTGTTTTTTTTCTTGCAGTCGTCGACTGCCTTCGCTGAGATTACAGCGCCCGGTACCGACTATCCAACCTTCTGGTC
>JAHHOC010000170.1 GCA_018677115.1 Arenicella sp.
GGGCAATGATGTGCGCTACTTCAGTGCTACCTATGTGCCAAGGGATATATCGCTCAGTTATACATCGCAGTATTTTAATGTGCGTGCCCGCGCCAACGAGTACCAGGTTATAGATCCGATTATCAGCGAGGCGAGGAAACCCTATGAACGTTTACCGTCTCTCTCCCTGAGCACCAGGCTGCCTGACGGTCCCTACGGAATTAAATACGGCCTCTCAGCGAGTTATAATAATTTTTCCTCGGATGCCAGAATTGAGGGCTCGCGTACCGCATTAACTCCTTATGTCGCGCTGCCATTCGAGAATATCTGGGGCTACATTCAACCAAAGGTTAGCTTATATCACCGCACTTACAGCCTGGATAATGTTGCAGCCGGGCAGGAAGACAGCCCGTCATTCACGGTACCGATCTTCAGTGTTAATGCCGGCGTCTATTTTGAAAAAAATTCCAGCTGGTTTGGTGACAGCGCTCTGCAGACATTGGAGCCAAGACTGTTTTACGCTTATGCCCCTGATGAAGATCAATCCGACGTACCCATCTTTGATACCAGTCAGGTATCATTAAATAACTTCAGCAATATTTTCCGTGAGAGCCGCTTTTATGGTGAAGACCGGGTAGGTGACACCAACCAGTTGACTCTCGGATTGACGACCAGGGTCATCGACAATGAATCCGGCGATCAACGCCTCAAGGCTAGCCTGGGGCAATTAATTTTACTTGATGACCTGGAGCAGAATCTGCGTAGCGGGCAGGTGATTGAATCAGGATTGGGCGACCTGCTGGCGGAGGTACGTACTGAATCCAAGGGTCCCTGGACCAGTTACAGTTTTCTGCAGTACGATCACGAAGAGAGTGAAATCCGTACCGCCCGTTTTGCTCTGGGGTATGAACCCAAAGACGACGATCGCAAGAGGTTTTCAGTCGGCTACTATTTCGCCAATGGAAATACGCGTGATACCGATCAGTTGACACTATCAGTCAGCTGGCCGATTTCGGACCGCTGGCAATTTTTTGCCGATGAACGCTATTCGTTCGAAGACTCTGAGAATCTCTATACCAACGTAGGGCTTGAGTACAATTCATGCTGTTGGAAACTTCGCTTCACGGGCCAGGAGAGAATTTACCGACGAAATATTGAAGAAAAGAAATCTAACTTTTTTGTAGAACTTGAGCTAACTAGCCTTGGACGTGTTAGAACAGGACTTTAATCGCCACACATTTCCTCTGTAATTCGTGTAACTATATGTTTATTAAAGTTTTTAATGCCGTTTTGGGCGTGATGCTGATGCTTGGATCAGCGGCTTCGCATGCGCAATTAATGGATCGAGTATTAGTAATTGTTAATGAAGATGTGATTACTCAGTCGGAATTCGACCATCGTTTACAAACGGTGACAGCCGATCTGCGCCAAAATGGCGTTAGCGAGTTGCCGCCTAATCTGCCAAAACAGCTGCTGGAAGGCATGGTGAGTGACAAGCTGCAGATCCAGGAGGCCAACAGGCGCGGCATAGAGGTAACTGATGAAGAGCTGAATCAGGCGCTTGCCCGCTTTGCCCAGCAGCAGCAACTGACCCTGGAACAGATGGCAGGAAATTTCGCCAGGGACGGGCAGTCGTTCAAACGATTCGGTGAAACTGTGCGCGATTCCTTAACCATCTCCCGTCTGACTGATTATTACGCCCAGGCTCGCGTGGTTGTGCCGGATTATGAAATTGACGGCTTTATCGCACAGAATAACCTGGGTGAAATCAGCTCTGAATACCTTATTGCCCACATTCTGATCAAGGACCCGCTGCTTAAGCGCGAGCTGGCGCAACAGGTGCGCGAGGAAATTGCTTCTGGCCTCAGCTTTCAGCAGGCTATTCTCAATTATTCCGAGGCTACTGACGCCCAGGACGGCGGCTTGATTGGCTGGCGAACATTGGCGCAGTTGCCCGAAGTTTTCCAGGCCGGCATAAAAGATTTGCAGGTAGGGGAGGTGTCTGAGGTGCTGGAGAGCCCCAATGGGCTGCATATTCTCAAATTGATGGAAATGAAGGGGGACCGCATGGAGGTAGTGCAGTCCGAAGTAAGGCATATTTTAATCACCGCCAGCGGGCAGGTCGCCAGGTCGCAAGCGGTAAAAAGATTGTTTGAAATACGTCAACGGATTGTGGATGGTGAAGATTTTGAACAGATGGCACGAATCTATTCTGATGACTCGGTGTCCGCCGCCACCGGCGGGAACATGGGCTGGGTGTCGCCTGGCGAAACGGTGGAGCCGTTTGAAAAAGTCTTTACGCAGATTCCCCTTGGAGAAGTAAGCCAACCATTTTCCACCCGCTATGGCGTACATATATTGCAAGTATTGAACCGCCGCGATAAAAATATTACTGACCAGATGGTACGTGCACGCGCTGACAATATCCTGCGCAGACAACGGGCGGAACGTGAGTTTCAACAGTGGATCCGGGAATTGAGGGAAGAGGCCTATATAGAGTACGTGGCAGCTCCCGTTTAGGCTTTTGCCTGTGAGGACAATGCAATTAAAAAGCCCGCTGACGCGGGCTTTTTAACTACCTGGCTAGTGGCGAGAGACGCCGTAACGCCAGCATTAAATCATTTGCCGTTCCTTGATTTCATTCAGCGTCTTGCAGTCAACACAAAGTTCAGCAGTTGGCCTGGCTTCCAGCCGCCGAATGCCGATTTCAATACCGCAGCGGTCACACCATCCATAATCGTCGTTGTCCAGCCTTAAAATCGTAGAGTCGATTTTCTTCAGTAGCTTGCGTTCCCGGTCACGATTGCGCAGTTCCAGCGACATGTCGGTTTCCTGGCTGGCACGGTCATTGGGGTCCGGATGATTAATATTTTCGTCTTGCATCAGATGAATGGTTCTGGAAACTTCATCAAGCAGGTTCTCTTTCCAGCCCAGTAAAATTGAGCGGAAGTGTTCAACCTGCTTCGGGTTCATATATTTTTCCCTTGCTCTTGCCTTATACGGAGGTATTCCGTGAATCGAGCTGTCATTCACAGCAGCGCGATTGGCACTATTGCGACTGGTTTTTCCGCTAGTTTTCCTTTTCTGGACCGTCTTCCGGGTGGTTTTCTTGGCAACCTTTCTGGTGGTTTTTTTAGCCACCTTGGTTGCAGTTTTTTTGGTGACTTTCCTGATGATCTTTTTACTTGTCTTGGTTGATGTGCGCTTGCTTACTTTCTTCTTAGTTGGCTTTGCCGCCACCTTTTTTGTCCTTTTACGGGCGGGAGTTTTCGTCATTTTTTTCTTTGTGGCCATGGTAAACCTGCGAATAATTGGGTGATCTGCACTGCTGCAAAAATTAGGCAGGCAGTTGTACTACAAAGTGTCCGCTTAATCAATCACCGGACGGATTTATTGGCAAAAATTAACACCTTCTAAG
>JAHHOC010000181.1 GCA_018677115.1 Arenicella sp.
GTCATACCCTTGGGAGTTTGCCCTCCGACTCCGATCCGCGATGCACAGGCTGAATTGTGCCGCCACTATGACCTCGATGAAGAAGTGCCGATCATTACCTGCATTTCCCGCTTACATCCCAAAAAAGGTCTTGAGTTGTTGATTCAGGCTCTAGCAAGTATTCGATCGCCCTGGCAGTTGGTCATTGCCGGTGACGGCGATATTGAGTACCGCCAAAAACTGCATAAGTTGATTATGCAAAATGACGTGCAGCCAAAAGTCAAACTGGTCGGGTTTGTAGAGGGCAGCGAAAAACAACTGCTGCTGCAGGGCTCAGATCTGTTTGCCTTGACCTCATATTCAGAAAATTTCGGTATTGCCGTGCTCGAAGCGCTGGCGGCGGGCACGCCGGCACTGGTCACCAGCGCGGTAGCACTGTCAAAGCAGATCAGAGAACACTCGCTGGGCTTCGTCTGTGAAGCTGATGTTGAATCGATTCGCGTGGAATTAGTGAATGCACTCAGGGAAATAGAGGCCGGTAAACTATCACCTGATCCGATTCGTAAATACGTAACTGAAAACTACCAGTGGCCTTCCATGGCAACGAAACTTAGGCAACTATATCAGTCAATTTGCGGCACAAAGACGACGCCGGCCTAAGACCATATAATGGAGCAAAACCGCTGCCAACAACAGCATCAGGATATCAGTGCTCTCAACATCCAGGCCGTTTTCTCATGCACACGCATGCGGTCTGATATCAATGCCGCAGACGATTCATCATCAGCCTGTTGTGCGGCGGAAAGTGCTTTTCGACAGGTTTTAACAACCTGCTCATGACCCTTGGTCAACAGAGCTACCATTTCCTCGGCGGCTGGCACCCCATTAACCTCGGTGATCGAGCTAAGCTCACTGAATGCCCCGTAGGTACCCGGCGCAGCTACATCCAGGCTGCGGATACGCTCGGCAATATCATCAACTGCAATCGCAAGCTCATTGTAATGCTCCTCAAACATCAGGTGCAGTTGGGTAAACATCGGACCGGTCACATTCCAGTGAAAATTGTGGGTTTGTAAATACAAGGTATAAGAGTCGGCCAGCAGGTTTTTAAGGTGCTGTGCGACGGCGTTACGATCCTCTTCATTAATTCCAATATCGATCTTGCTCATGGTGTTGAACCTCTCTTATTGATGATATGAAATAAGCTTAACTGAATTATTTGATAAGTAAATTAGATTATATATATGATAACGATATATTTATTTAATCGATGTCAATCAGTCATACAGTCCGCGCTCAAATACCGCTATTGATTCAACGTGCGCAGTATGCGGAAACATGTCTATAACCCCGGCATGGGTCATCCGATAGCCGTGCTGGTTAACCATTATTCCCGCGTCACGTGCCAGCGTGGCTGGACCGCAGGAAACATAAACCACTGTGGATGCCTCGAATCGCGGCAGCCGCGAAATCATTTCGGCTGCACCTGAGCGAGGCGGATCAAGCAATATCTTGTCAAATTTCTGGTCCAGCCAGCCGCCGTGCGAATCACCACTCATTTCCTGGTCGAACAAATTACCCAGATGGAACTCCACATTATGCAGCTCATTTAATTTTTTATTGTGCTGCGCCCTTTTTACCAATGCTTGATCCCCTTCCACACCCACTACCCTGCCGGCACACCTGGCCAGTGGCAGAGTGAAGTTGCCTACTCCGCAAAACAGATCAAGCACCTGATCCCCTGCCTGCAAATCCAGCAACTGTACCGCAGTACTGACCAGTTGCTCATTAATACCAGCGTTGACCTGAATGAAGTCAGTAGGCAGAAACTCCAGCCTGACGTCAAACTCATCCAGGCGGTAATACAACGGATCGGGGTTTGATGGGTAGAGCGGGTGCACGCTTTTAAGGTTTCCGGGCTGCAGGAATAGCTGCACATTGTTGTGTTTGGCGAACGACACCAACACATTGAGATCGTGTTGGGTCAGACTCTCCAAATGCCGGATGATCATTACCATGGCGTTGTCGGCGACCGATATTTCGATTTGCGGAATACGCTCGCGACAACTGATCTGTTCAAGCGCTGCTCGCAACTTAGGAAATAGCACAGACACCTCTGGATATAACACATCGCAGCCACCGGCCGGCTGGATATAACTGCTGTTACGCTCGCGAAAGCCGATAATAAGGCCGCCTTTCTTAGGCACGAATTTGGCACCCAGACGGGCGCGTCGGCGATAACCCCAATGCTTATCGGTTATCGGTTCAAGCAGGTTTTCCGGCTGCACATCGCCTATTTTTTTTAAATTTTCCAACAACTGCTGTTGCTTATATTGAATCTGCACAGCCTCATCCAAATGTTGCAGGACGCAGCCCCCACACTGGCCGAACACTTCGCACCTGGGCTCAATTCGGTGTGTCGATGGTTCCAGTACTTCAATGGTAGTAGCAAACAGATGGCTCTTACGCTTCATCACCGGTTCATACACAACGGTTTCACCGGGCAAGGCGAAATCAACAAATACAACTTTGCCTTGCTCATCACGGCCAACGCCGCGGCCGTCGTGCGACAGTGATGTGATTTGCGTTTGCCCGGGTGTCTTGTCCAGCGGTCTGCGTTTACGGCGTCTGGCCATCAGTTCGAATTGGTCTATGGTCTGAGGGGCGCCATTCTAGTGCAAGCGGGGCAAGTTGGGTATATCATTTGGCCTCACAAACAATAATGCAGGTGGAAAACCAAATGACATACGTAGCCCTGATTACCCTGTTGATTCTGATCCAGTATTTTTACTTCGCAATGCGAGCGGGAGGTGCGCGTGGCAAAGGCGATGTTCAAGCACCAGCTATGACCGGAGATGAAAATTTCGAACGTGCCTTACGGGTGCAGCTCAATACCCTGGAACAACTGGCCATTACCCTGCCGGCTTTGTGGATCTGCGCTAGCTTTTTCCGCGCCGATGTTGCTGCTGTTCTGGGGGCCGTTTTTATAGTCGGGCGTTTTGTCTACGCCGCGGGCTATATGGGCGATCCGAGCAAACGGGGGCCGGGCATGATCATCAGTGTGATCGCTAATGCCGGGCTGGTAGTTTGCAGCCTGTTTGCGGTGATCGCGAAATTGATTTAGGCGACCGAATTCCACGCCTGCAGAAATTCCTGCAGGTGTGGCTCTCCCTTGGCAAGGGCTGTTTTAACCAGATCGTGCTCCTTATTTAGCGCTTTGTCGGTTAAATTGCCTTTCACATGTTGCCAATACAGATACACAAGGTATGTATTTAGGGCATCAGTTTCACAATAGTCCCGGATGGCTTTGAGCTCACCAGCCTGAAACTGGTCCCATACTTTGGCGCCACTCATACCCATTTTCCCGGGCAAGCCTAACAACACTGAAATTTCATCTAATGGTGCGAATGCGCGATTGTTATAGCCTGCCAATACGTCCATCAGGTCAGTATGGCGCATATGAAAACGGCCAATATAGTTATTCCATTTAAAGCTGCTGTCGTCCTCACCCGTGTCCCAGTAACGTGCGGCATGCACACCATTAATCAAGCCGCGATAATGCAGCACGGGCAGATCGAAGCCACTGCCATTCCAGGTAACCAGTGTGGGTGTGTATTTGTCCACCCCATCAAAAAAGTTCTGCACGATTTCTTTCTCTGAACTGTCGATCTCACCGAGTGTCCAAACCGAAAACTGGTCTTTTTCGGTGTTACGATAGACCGCAGAGATGGCCACGACCTTCTGCAAATGGGTGGCAAGGAACTCATGCCCCACCTTTTCACGCCGTTTATTAAACATCGCACTGGCAACCTCCACATCTGTCAGGTCGTCCAACTCGTAAATTTTCCGCCCACCCTCGGTATCCGGAATGGTTTCTATATCAAAGGCTAATATATTCACGAATAGACCCCGGTTGACAGGTAGCGATCGCCCCGATCACAGACAATTGACACGATTACCGAATTCTCCTGCCTGGCTTCCTGCTCAGCCGCGATTTGCAATGCAACGGCCATTGCACCGCCGCTGGAGACGCCGGCGAAAATACCTTCCTGGGTTGCCATTTGACGCATCATTTCTTCGGCCACCGCCTGATCTACGTCGATAGTGCGGTCAACCCGGCTGGCCTCGAATATCTTTGGCAGATACTCCTCCGGCCAGCGCCGGATGCCGGGAATCTGCGATTCACCCTCGGGTTGCACACCGATGACTTGAATTTCAGGGTTTTGCTCCTTGAGGTAGCGCGAAACACCCATGATAGTGCCCGTAGTACCCATGGAACTTATGAAATGCGTAACTTCACCCTCTGTGTCGCGCCAGATTTCGGGCCCCGTACCTTCATAGTGCGAATTCCAATTATCTGGATTGGCGAACTGATCGAGCACCTTTCCTTTACCCTGTGCCTGCATCTCCCCGGCCAGGTCCCGCGCCAGTAACATGCCACCGTCTGCGGCTGAAACCAGAATGATTTCGGCACCAAAAGCGCTCATTGACGCACGGCGTTCTTCGCTCATGTTATCCGGCATGATCAATACCATACGATATCCCTTCATTGCTGCGGCCATGGCCAATGCAATGCCGGTATTGCCGCTGGTGGCCTCAATCAGGGTGTCGCCTGGGCGTATTTCGCCACGGAGTTCTGCCTTGGCGATCATATTCAGGGCTGGGCGGTCCTTGACTGAACCGGCAGGATTGTTGCCTTCCAGCTTGCCCAGCACGATGACGTGCCGTCCGTGCCACAGCCGTTTGAGCGCCACTAAAGGGGTGTTCCCGACACAGTCCTCAATAAACTTTTTCTGCATAGCTGAATTGCCCTGAATCAACAGTGGATTTGCTGTCTAAGGAGGAGAATTTGCGCTCAGGCAAGGCGCATTGGGGCAAATTGCAGAAGCATACAGCAGTGCGTGACTAAGTGGGCACCAATGCAACCCTGCATGGCGGTAAAAGATCACTTTTAGACTGTTACTCCTGGCCGAAACTCATCAAAAACTGCACCACATACCAGAACATCAACGCCACCGAGGCAAACAGTGCCAGAGACGCCGCAACGTGCTGATCCTCGCGATAAACATGAAGAATGTTAGAAGTCGTGTACAGCACGCTGATACCGGCAAAAACAATCATCGCCGCCGAGAAAAACATTCCCAGGCCGAGACCGAACGCAATGGACGCAATAATCAAACCCATGGCAACCACACCGCCGATCGCAAGCGCGGGAGCGAGGAAAGAAAAATCTTTGCGGGTGGTGAATACCACCAGAGTCAAACCTGCTACCAGCGATCCGGTGATCAGTGCGGCATTGGGCAGCACATCTGGCGCGAAACTCATGGCAATATATATTAACGGCAGGAAGACAATTGCCTCGGCCACAATAAACAACCCGAGGCCGGCATATTGCATTTCTCGCGAGCTGCCGTTGCGCGCCCACTTATCAGCCACAACACCCACCAGCATGAATGCACCAAGCACCAATAACCAGCTCCACTTGCTGGTTGCCAGCATGGCCATCATCTGCTCACCGAAGCCCATTTTTAGTAATTGCGCTTCAAGTAATGCGAAAGCAGCAATAGCCATGGCCAGATGCCCATAAGTGCGTCGTATAAAACCTGCCTTCGCTTCACCAGGCAACTCGGCGACAACTGCACCCGAAGCAACATTCATATAACTCATTTTAAATCTCCATCAATAAAATTAACTGGGGGGATTCTAACATGGGGGTAGGTATACCGCATGAAAGTGTCTAGTCCAAGGCCAATAAAAATAGCCCGTCCGGCTCTGTTGTATGCCAAAACCGTAGCTCAGTTTATCTTCGCTGATTCTTGATCAGGCGCTGAAATCGCTTATCTAGCGCTTGCTGAACATCCGGATCCGCACCTGGCAGGCATAACCAATCAATATGCAATCTGTTTAAT
>JAHHOC010000183.1 GCA_018677115.1 Arenicella sp.
ATTCACAACCGATCAGTCGTCATGCTGCGTTAACCGAAAACGTACACTTGCCAAGAAACCAGATACCCATCTGCCGATACATTGACTGTGACATAGTTTGTCACCGCACTGACATTTATTTTAAATGAATTTATATATAATTATCAATGACTTAGCTGATTAACACTTTTTATCACTTTAAACAAAAAAAATGTTTACTATTGTCGCCAGTCGAAGAAACAAACAGTCGGTTTGTGGACCGGCGAAGTAGAAAAGAAGAATCAGAGGGGAGTTATTGCTGGCTCTTTTTAAATCACTTCATTTCTTAAACTCACTTTTTTAACATAGGAACTTAACAATGAAAAACATTCAACGTATGCCAAACAAGGCTCAGGGTTTTACCCTAATCGAATTGATGATCGTGGTAGCGATTATCGGTGTTCTTGCTGCAGTGGCTCTGCCCGCATATAGCGACTACACCAAGCGCGCAAAAGTATCTGAGGTTATCCTCGCTGCCTCTGCCTGTCGTACCACTATCAGTGAAGTCTATCAATCCGGCGGTGCCGGCAGTGTAGCGGCTGGTAACTGGGGCTGCGAAGCGTCTGTTGCTGCTGGTATTACCAAGTATGTGCGCAAGATTGAAACTGATGCAAACGGCGTGATCACCGTTACTGCTCAGGGCACAGGTGATACAGACATCGATACTAATACTATTGTGCTGACACCGTATAACAATGCTGGAGGAGCTCAAACTGCGACTGCTACACCGACCGTGATTTTCGAATGGCGCTGCGGTGGTTCTATCGACGCACGTTTCCGTCCTGGCTCTTGCCGTAGCTAATAGCTAGTTATTGCAAACCGCCTTCATCGCTATCGCGATGAGGACGCAGAAAGGCCCCGCTGACCGGGGCCTTTTTTGTTGTATTCTAAGGATCAAATGAAGAGCATAGTCAAAATTCCAGGGGTGAATTTCTGGATAGTTCTCAGCATCGCTCCGCTTATTCTGCTGTCCTACTACGGAGCGCCCAATCCTTATCCATTAGGGCTGTTGAGCGCTGTTGCCGTTTTCGCTGGTGTGTCATTACTCAGCCTTAGCCTCAGTTCCCTGTTTGCCAATGATGGCTGGCTATTCAAACTGATGCACAGCGCGCTGCTGGGATTTTGCTTTTTGGTAGTGGCAAGCAGCTGGTTTTACTTCGACTATTTCCAATCACTGTTTACCGCCCGCATACTGGCTATGGGAATTGATATCACCGCCGGTACTCAGGCACTGGATTTCGCCGCCCACGCCACTGCCGTTTATCTATTGGGTGGCTGTCTGGTGGTTTGCCTGGTTCCAGTATGGCTGAATAACACTACCAGGCGCCCGGCTTGTATGTTGATTTTCACCACACTGATTATATTTATCGGCAGCCTGGTCACTACCGAGCGCGCGTTATCACACTACAGGGAACGCGGTGTACCATGGCTGGTACCCGCCAATCTTCACCCGGTACATGCATTTTTTTCAATTAAATCGCAAAATCCCACCGTCTCGGAAGACGAGCGCAAGGCCTTTAAACTGTTTCAAAAACAAAATAGCCCTGAGGCATCCGACAGTGCGATTAAACCGAAACCATATAATGTTCTGTTGGTGTTGCTCGAATCGGTACGGGCTGATTTGGCTGGAGTTTATTCAGGCTCGTCGCCAAGTTTAACGCCAAATTTTGATGACCTCACGACCCAGGGATTAGTTGCTCCATTGCATTACAGCAATACCACCCACACGGTCAGCGCTGAAATCAACATGTGGTGTGGAGTGTTTGACTTCCCTGGCGAAGTGAAACTCGCCTACCGACCGCAGTCCGAATTGACGGTAAGCTGCCTGCCAACCATATTACGGCCATTCGGCTATGAGTCTTACTATTTTCATGGCAACACGGCAGACTTTTATAATCGCAACTCACTGCTTCCGAAACTGGGTTTTGATCATCTGTACTTCTACAAGGATGAGTCAAATCCCATTATCGAGACGAAATTGCTTGGCTGGGGGGCGGACGACGTAACCATGTTTAATACCGTATTGTCTGAGCTGACCTCCCGGCCCATGGAATCCGCTCCATTTTTCGCTCACATCACCACGCTGAGCAATCATTATCCGTTCCGCTGGGATTTTTCAGATGCGGAATTCAGCCCGCCATTTAATGGTGATATTCAGGCCAACACCCTGTTTCAGAATTATCAGAACATGATCGCCTACACCGATTACGCCCTGGGTAAGTTCTGGCGACAGTTCCAGAATTCGGAGCTGGCGGCTAACACCATTGTCGTTATTACCAGTGACCACGGTATATGGCAATTTGCGGAACAGAATACTCCGTTGATTGAGAAAAACGAACGATTTTTCAGGGCTCCGCTATTTGTCTACCATCCCGAGTACCTGCTCGACAACCAGATAGAGGGTATCAGCAGCCATCTCGATATCCCGCCTACGCTTGCCGGGCTGCTCGGATTGCCGGCAGATGAATTGTGGACCGGGAACAATCTGCTGCAATCCAGTCGGCAACATGCCTCGGCAATAATTGGCAAGGGCTCGGACATTATTTACCGCGACAATAATACAATCTGCTTTTACAATTCAGACGAGTGCTCCGATAATCAACAAAACTGCACCCCGCCACATGGAGAAATAAAGTTATTTGCATCACCTCAATCCCGCAAAGTTTGTCATCGACTACATGGTGACCTACTGGGCCAATACAAGCTTGACAATGCAGATACCAACGATCATCAGATGTTTGAAATGGCCAGGCTACTGAGATCATATGTCAACAAAAAGATGACTGCCGACTGAGCCATGGACAATCCCCTGAATCTAACTGCCAGCAAATACACAAGTAAGGGTGCAATCTACTTTGCACTGTCATTACTCATATTCGGATTGATCAGTTTTGGTGAAATCAGTATCGCTCAGTTACCGCTGGTATATATCCCGCTGCTGTGCCTGTTTCTGTTTAACCGTACAACAAAGTTGACGATTGATCCCGACTGGCTGGTGTATGCCGGACTGGCTGCTGCGGTCGTGTTTATCGCAGCAATATCTGCCAAATACCCTGATCATGCGATGATGGAAGCTGCCAAATACCGAGATGTCGCGTTACTGGGTTTTTCACTCTACCTGTCGTTACGCCACGATTTAGTAGAGTGGAGTAACGCTATATTTGCAGGTATTGCATGTGCATTTCTGGCTGTTGCGGTTGTAACCCTGTGGGAGTTCCTGTCAGCAATCCCTGACTTGCAGGGAGACCACACTCATATCAATCCGGATCTCAGTTACTACGGACATATTCGACATTTCAGCTATCATGCCTTTGCCGCATCCCTGCTGGCATCAATCTGTGTCTTTCAGGGCAATCAAAAAAATGTGTTCGCCTGGTTAGTGTTAGCAGGATGCCTTATAGCACTGCTGGTTAGCGGCGGGCGTGGTGCAATAGCGGGTTATGGGTTATTTTTGCTGATTTACGGTGTTGTCAGATTAGACCGAAGGGTACTTCTGAGATTTGCCCTGATAGCCATTGCGCTAGTCGTCGGAGCAGTAGTGCTGCTCGCCCTGTCACCGGCTTCAGCACTGGTCGAGTCATTGTTGGCCCGCAGTGACCTGTCTCAAGGGCTGGACAGTGTTTTCTCCGGTCGAATCTATTTGTGGACATTATCGTGGAACGCGTCGTTTGAGTATCCCCTGTTCGGTTATGGTCCCGGGGGATTCCAGCAGATACCCGGTACCCCGACCTACGCATCGCAACCGCACAGCTTTCCGCTGCAGCTGGTCATTGAATTTGGCTGGTTGGGAGGTGCCGTCATCGCTCTCTGCCTGATCCGGTTATTGCTTAAGGTTTTCATGCCCAGGGGTGGGTCTATCGATGCAGCGGATGTTGAATTAGCGCTGGTCCTTAAATGCGCAGTAATTGCGTACCTTGTGTTCTCATTGGTCGACGGTTTGTTTTACCATCCTATACCGCTTATTCATTTCGCAGTTATATTCGCCGCCCTTACGGCATGCAACAGACGCTGTTACGCCCCTGAGTCGGACGCCATGGAGGCCACTGGCTAGCTATGACCGAGCAATACGTTTCCCATCGGCTGTTAGACCTGCTGATGATTATTGTCGCCGCTTCACTGGCACACTGGGTGCGTTTTGGCTCCTTGTTAATGGGTGAAATATACCTGTTCCCGTTGCTGTTTTTTGCCATG
>JAHHOC010000184.1 GCA_018677115.1 Arenicella sp.
GTTCACAACAGCTTTCTTGCGTGCTTTTGAGGTCACAATGTCAGGCTGGATAGCGGGCTCAGAAAAATAGGGCGCTAGAGTCTATGCGGGAAGCGCGCAGCATACCACTTCATTGCCCCTGCCAGAGATTGTTGGCGGGAAATTAATGTCCTTGGCATATTATGGTTCTCGGATTTTTTATCTTTATATATATCAGCAAGTTAAGAGACTTTCTTATGAAAAAACATTCAATAAGTTCTTTGACAAAGTAGCTCCATATCCGCTATGCTGTGTACAGTTTCGAATGCTCGCATGAGTGAGAACTTAATTTCGCCGATGATTTTACGTTAAAATCATCATTGAATGGTAGGGCACAAGGCCGCAGAGGGGATATTCAGGGTAATTTGGTACCCTCACTCTAAACAAACTGGCTACATTTTTAATCAGACTCGATAGTGACAGACAATACTCTCAATCAAGATATCTCAGACTATTCTGATTGGCGCTCCAAGCTGAGCGACAATATTCAGGATTTAAGCAGATTTCTGAAAACGCACAATGTCACCGACCTGAGAACTCATCATCAGTTTGAATTGATACTGGGTTCGCTGGCCGATGACAGTTTGTCGGTTGCATTCGTGGCTGAATTTTCGCGTGGTAAGTCGGAAATGATCAACTCGATCTTTTTTGGTGATTATCCGGAACGTGTTTTGCCTTCAGGCGCCGGACGCACCACAATGTGCCCCACCGAACTGATGTACGACCCGAATCTGCCGACTTCGGTTCGATTGTTGCCTATTGAGTCCCGCAGCGACGAACGGGCCTTGTTTCAACTTAAAAATGACCCGGAACAGTGGGTTGAGATTCCGTTTGATATCAATAAGGTGAACACAATCACCGAGGCGGTCAGTAGCCTCACAGAAAGCAAACTGGTTAACAAGGAACGCGCCAAGGAATTGAACTTTGATATTCTGGAAGACGATAACTCTAATGTTGGGTTGCCGCTCAACAAATACGATGAAGTGGAAATTCCCAATTGGCGACATGCCATTATTAACCTGCCTCACCCCCTGTTGGAAAAGGGTTTAGTGATTTTGGATACACCGGGCTTGAACGCCATTGGCGCAGAGCCGGAGTTAACAATCAACCAGTTAGCTACCGCACATACGGTTGTTTTTATTCTGGCGAATGATACCGGCGTCACGGTGACCGATCTGGCTCTTTGGGAGCAGCATATCAGCAGTCACGACGAACTTGATGACGCGCCATCAATGGAATCACAAAGCAAGCTGGTGGCGCTCAATAAAATTGATTCACTATGGGACGGTATTCGCAGCGAACAGGAAATTGAACAAGAAATCGAAAAACAAGTTAACGACACATCAAAGATCCTGAAGTTGCCAAGCGAAAGAATTTTCCCAGTCTCGGCACAAAAAGCATTGCTAGGGAAACTGACCAACGACGAGGAAATGTTTGATCGCAGCCGCATGGGTGCGTTAGAACACGCGATCGCTGATCGCCTGGTGCCACAAAAGAAACAGATTGTTATTGAAAAAATTGAAACCAGTCTGGAGGGGGTTATTGATTCAGCTGGCGCTATCCTTGATAACCGCCTAAAGGATGCAGAAGAACATATTGCTGAACTGCGCCAGCTAAGCAGTAAAAATTCTGATGTGATTGCACATATTATGACCAAGGTGAAGAACGAAAAATCTTCACTTGAATCGGACATGCAGCGCTATTCAGCGTTGCGCGCGGTATATGGCAAAGAAACGGCTAAGCTGCTTCGCATGTTGAGCAGTGAGCGCCTGGAAAAGCTCATAGCAGTAACAAAACACAATATGGCACGGTGTGCCACCTCGGTAACCCTGCAAAAAATTATTTCCCAGTATTTTAAGCGTTTGAATCTGTATCTCAACCAGGCCATCGACCAGGCCAACGAAATTGCGGTGTTATCGGAGAGCATCACCCGTGACTTTGAACAGGAGCACGGTATCGCCAATTTTAGTGTTCGCCGCCTGCGCCTGGATAAATACAAGCAGGAAATCGGTCGACTGGAAACAAAATACAGCCATCTGCGCGATGTTAAAACCCTGTTTTTTCGCGAACAGATGACCATAACCAACCGTTTTCTGGACTCTGTTGTTATCGCATCGCGAAGAATATTCGACCGCGCGTTGCACCGGGCCAGCAACTGGAATAACAATCTGATGGTGCCGATGGAAACTTATGTTCGTGAGCACCACACCCAATTGAGACGACGACTGGAAAGCGTCAAGCGAATTCACAAAGCATCCGAGACAGTCGACGCACGGCTGTCGGAGCTGGAAATAGTGCAGGGCCAGCTGCAGCAGCAACATAAAGATTTTAACGCTCTGCTGGAAGAACTTGATGAATTGTTGCAGGGAGGTCGTCGCAGTCGACGCAAGCATAGCAGCGCTGCCGATCCTGAAACTCCACCACTGGAAGGCGGAGCCGAAATTCTATACTGGGACAGTAATCTCAAGGTTTGAGGCACACCCCGGATCCGGGTGTTGGCAACGTGCTGATTTGTTCACTCCAACTGGCAAGACAACCGCGCATTATGCGATTTAGTTCTGTTATCAGGCTATTAGCGAGTCTGGCACTTGTAGTGACCATGGGAGCATGCGCCAACTATTACGGAGCAACCAGAATCCTGTCCGTTCCAAGTGGTGCAGAGGTTATTAACCTCGAAGACGGAGCGTTGATTGGCACCACCCCAACACTCTACATTAAGAAGGACAGCAACGATCGGCGCCAAACGGTCATCATCCGCCTGAAGAAGGACGGTTATTACGACAAGACCTCCTCATTCTGGATAGAAATGCGCAACGCCACCTCGAAAGGCGCGGAACAGAATGCTGGTTCAGTCGAGATTGAGTTACAGGCCAAGGACGGACAGTGATCCCCGCTTGCCATACACTGATAACAATTGATTAAATCAGGCAATCAGGCCGCTATCCACTTCCCTATCTGCACAGTATTCCTTATCGGTAAGCCTCGTGTACTTGGCAGCCAGTTGCGTTTTGCTTTCCACATGTCCGGGGTCGACTAATATACAGTCGACCGGACAAATAATCACACATTGCTCCTGAGTAAAGTGTCCAACGCATTCAGTACACTTGCTCGCCTCAATTTCGTATATTAATTCGCCTTGGTAAATAGCGTCGTTAGGGCATTCAGGCTCACACACATCGCAGTTGATGCATTGATCGGTGATATATAAAGCCATCTCAATATTTCCGCCCAGCCTAATTGAGTTTTGCGTCCAGCGCCTGTGCCACAACTGCAGGGACAAAACTGGAAACATCGCCCCCATAGCGCGCGATTTCACGCACCAGGGACGATGAAATAAAATAATTTGACTCAGAGGGTGTAAGAAAAATTGTCTCGACATTCTCATCGAGACGTCGGTTAGCAGATGCAAGTTGAAATTCATATTCGAAGTCAGATACCGCACGCAGCCCACGAATAATAAATTTAGCTCCCTGTTGGCGGACGAAATTAACCAACAATGCATCAAAGGTTTCTATCCGTACATGCGGCATGTCTTTAGTAACTTCGCTGATCAATAATCGCCTCTGTTCGACATCGAACAGCGGGTTTTTACTGGGATTGTCAGACACCGCAATTATTACTTCATCGAATATTTGCTGGGCGCGAATCACCAGATCCAGATGACCATTGGTGATCGGATCGAAAGTGCCCGGGTATATTGCAATTTTTTTCATAACTGAATGTCGCCAGTGGAGTCCGCTTACAAAATTAGGTATCCCAGTATACCGCAGTTGCGAGGCTTAGCTGCGGTATAGCGCGTAGCAGCTTTGCCCGGCAATGCCTTGTTTAACAGCGACCCACGTGTCGGGGACTTTCGCTGGCAGTTGCTTGCTGGGCTGCTCAAGATAGATCAATGCGCTCTCTGCCAACCACCGATTATCTTCCAGCAGGGATACCGCCTGCCCTAACAGAGTGGCCTTGAACGGCGGATCGAGAAATACAATGTCAAATTTCTGCATCGGCCGTTGTTGCAGAAAGCTCAATGCGTCGGCCTCAATCACCTCGGCAGGAGTTTCTGGTTGCAGGGCCTCTGCCTGCAGCGTGACAAGATTTTGCCGCAGCGTACTGACAACAAGTGGATCTTTTTCCACAAACTGTACTAACCGAGCACCGCGCGAGAGGCATTCCAGCCCCAGTGCACCGGAACCCGCGAACAGATCCAAACACCGGGCATCTGGGATATCATTCATCAACCAGTTAAAAACGGTTTCCCTTATGCGGTCGGTAGTGGGCCGTAAGCCCTCTTTATCAACCACCGGCAATCGCCGCGAGCGCCATTGCCCGGCGATAATCCGTACCGTATTTGGTTTAGTCTTGTTGCTCATTGTGATTTTTGCAGCATTGTCTAAAATACACCAATCCAGTTCCCGTAATCCATCCCCAGGCACCGACAATCCACAATGCAATCAGACTCCGATGATCAGGATGTTCCGCAGGGATCAGGGCGCGGAACAAAAAAGCGACTCGCAAACCTTTTCAAACGCAACCGGCATGACAGGCAAACCGGAGATATCGCCGATTCCACTTTGCCTGCCGTCAGTATCGAACAGGGACTGGAGAAGACGCGGGGCGGTATCCTAAGCAAGCTGGGGGACGTATTCAAGGGAAATTTCGATCTTAATGACGAACTGTTCGATGAACTCGAGGAAGTACTGATCAGTAGTGACATCGGCGTCGATGCCAGCTTGAAGATTGTGGCGCAATTGAAACAGCGGGTAAAGGGAGAAAAGATACAGGATGCCGAAGGAGTGATTGATGGCCTACAGTCTGAGTTGTCCGCATTACTTGATGAAGCACAGTCGCCTTGGCCAGTATTGCAGAGCGAATCGGGTAGCAAGCCTTATGTTCTGTTAATGGTGGGAGTAAACGGCGTGGGTAAAACTACCACCACGGCTAAAATTGCCGGCTATTTTTTACAACACGGAAAATCAGTAATGTTAGCCGCGGCGGATACCTTTCGCGCTGCAGCTGTCGAGCAATTGCAGGATTGGGGCAAGCGGCTGGACGTGCCGGTAATCGCGCAGCAACAGGGGGCTGATGCCGCAGCGGTGGCCCACGACGCGCTTACCGCTGCCATCTCACGCAACACTGACATATTGATGATTGATACGGCGGGTCGCTTGCACACGCAAAGCGACCTGATGGAACAACTGCAGAAAATTGTACGCGTGCTGCAAAAAATTGATCCCGCCTGCCCGCATGAAGTAATGCAAATACTGGAGGCTGGAACCGGACAGAATGCACTGCTGCAATTAGAAAACTTTCACCGCGCAGTGAATGTTTCCAGTTTATGCCTGACGAAACTGGACGGTTCGGCCAGGGGTGGACTGGCGTTGGCTTTAACCGAGAAATTCAAGCTGCCAATTCGTTTTGTTGGTGTTGGTGAGGGCTTCAGCGACTTACAACCATTCAACGCGCAACAGTTCACACAGGCGTTAATCGCTAAATCGGATCTCAGCACAGGCAGTCCGGGTGATTAAATTATCTCAAGTCAGTAAGCAGTATCCGAACGGTCATCTGGCATTGAACAAAGTGAGTTTTGATATTCCCAGCGGCGAGATGGCGTTCGTTTTGGGTCATTCAGGCGCGGGCAAAAGCACTCTGTTCAAATTAATCACCCGCATGGAAAAACCCACTGCTGGCCAGATAATAGTGCATGACCAGAACCTGAGCCGGATGCGATCATCGAAAGTGCCCTATTTAAGGCGAGAGATTGGTGTGATATTTCAAGATCACAAGCTGTTGCTGGATCGCACGGTTTTCGACAATGTTGCGCTGCCATTGATCGTCATTGGCATGCCCAATGATGAAATCCGTAAACGGGTGCGTGCCGCTCTCGGCAAAGTCGGCCTGAGTGGATATGAAAAAAACCTGCCGCTGACACTCTCCGGCGGTGAGCAACAACGTGTTGGTATAGCCCGCGCCGTGATTAACCGGCCCAGTATTTTGCTGGCCGACGAACCTACCGGGAATCTGGATGATGAACTGTCAGATGAAATCATCGATATCTTTGCTGATTTCAATCAGGTAGGTGTCACAGTGTTAATTGCCACTCACGACCTTCGTCAGGTCAACCGGCTCGGCAGCCGGACGATTCGCCTTGAAAAAGGCGAAATCGTACAAACTGAAGCCACAGAATAGTCATGCTGACCTATCTCAGCCGACACTTGCAGGTTATATTTTCCACCCTTGGTGCGATGCAACGTACACCTATGGCGTCGATAAACACTGTTTTGATTATTGGCATTGCACTGCTGTTGCCTGTCTGCCTGTACGTAACCATAAAGAGCGGGCAAGCCCTGAGTGATAACTGGCAGGGACGACCGCAGATTTCGATCTTTTTGCGGGCCGACACCAGTGCGTCCGAGGCTGCGCTTATTTTTAATGAAATTCGCTTGCACCCAAGTGTACAACTGGCGGAATTAGTTACGCCACAACAGGCATTAGCTGAGTTCCGGGCTCTGTCCGGGCTCGATTACGAACTGAAATTCCTGGATGACAACCCGCTCCCTCACTCTATCGTAGTGATGCCCGATGCAGGTCATGCGCGGTCGGAGCATTTGCTCGAGTTACAGGCTCAACTCAGTAAGATTGAAGGCATCGAGACGATCCGCCTTGACTTAGAGTGGACCGACCGCTTCAACGCTATACTGAAGGCGGCCGCTAAACTGTCGCTGGTCCTCAGCGCGCTGCTGGCCGTTGCCCTGATACTAATTATAGGTAATACCATCAAGTTACTAATATTTAATCGCCGGCATGAAATTGAAATAACCAAACTGGTCGGCGGAACCGACAGTTTTGTACGCCGGCCGTTCCTTTACTATGGCTGCTTCTATGGAATTTTAGGTGCGCTAGTCAGCCTGTTACTATTATCGGGAACAGCCCATTTATTACAGCAACCGATGGCCGAGTTGGCTGCATTGTACCAGCGCTCACAGCTCCTTTATCGTCTTGGCATAGAGGAGATCGCTATCATTGTGCTTTCAGGGGCTTTCATCGGTTGGTCGGCTGCCCGCTGGTCAGTGGCGCGGCACCTGCGGCAAATTCAACCCCGATAAGGGCTTTTATATAACTATCTGTTATAATAAATCGAATTTATAAAATATTTTTGATTTTTATTAGCACTCTATGCCTCTGAGTGCTAAAATACGCGCATTGAACATGTCAGTACTGTTTATTGACCTCTGAACGAACGGAGTAATTTGATGACAAAACCCAGTGTTGCATTATCATTTAGCGGCGATAGCAATCTCGCTGGCTTTCTGCAAGTTGCCAACAATGCACCTGTTTTATCCGCTGAACACGAGGCACGCCTGGCTCGCCGCTTCCGTGATGAGAGCGATGTGGATGCGGCGCGTGAACTGGTCATTTCCCAGTTACGCAATGTGGTGCATGTCGCCAAAGGATTCACCGGATACGGTTTGCCGGTTGCTGACCTGATTCAGGAAGGCAACATTGGTTTGATGAAAGCCGTCAAGAATTTTGATCCGGAACGTGGCATCCGCCTGGTTTCCTATGCGGTGCACTGGATTAAAGCGGAGATTTACGAATATGTGCTGCGCAACTGGAAAATGGTTAAAGTCGCTACCACCAAGGCGCAGCGGAAATTATTTTTCAATCTGCGCAAGGCGCGCAAGTCCTTGAACGCAATGACTGAGCAGGAAACGCTCAAGTTAGCGGAGGATCTTGATGTGCCGGTGAAAACTGTGCGAGAGATGGAGCTTCGGATGACCAGTTCAGATGTGGCTTTCGACGGCGCAAGCAATGACGACGATGAATTTAATACCAGCCCGGCAGCATACTTGCCGGATATGCGCTACAACCCGGAAGAGTTGGTGATGGCCGCTGAAACCAGCGAAGTCAATCGCGAATCACTGGCGGCCGCTATCGCAGAGTTGGATGACCGCAGCCGGGACATCTTAACGCAACGCTGGTTGAGTGAAAAAAAATCAACCCTGCACGAATTGGCCGCGAAATACGCTGTATCTGCCGAACGAATCAGGCAAATTGAAAAGCGCGCCATGGAAAAGATGAAGGTTCACCTAACTGTCTAGCGGCACAATATGTTACAAAGGCCCTTCCGATACCGAAGGGCTTTTTTTTGCCCGCAGAAAAACAACTGAAACGCTAATCAAATTACTATGAAAAAATACGACCTGGTGGTGATTGGAGGAGGCTCAGGTGGCGTACGTGCTGCACGGATTGCGGCAAGCCATGGTGCCAAAGTAGCCATTTGCGAGGAATATCGCTATGGCGGCACCTGTGTGATTCGGGGCTGTGTGCCAAAAAAGTTGATGGTATACGCTGCGCATTTTCATGAGGATTTCGCCGACAGCAACTTCTACGGCTGGAGTCCAGAGGTACGGGGCTTTGACTGGGTCACCCTGATACAAAACAAGGATCGGGAAATTGACCGGCTGAACAAGATATACGAAAACCTGCTGAGCAATGCAGGGGTTGAAATTCTTTATGGCACAGCGACATTACGGGATTCACAAACTGTATCCATCGAAGGTCAGCTTCTGCAAGCGGGCAAAATTCTCATCGCCACCGGTGGCACTCCGTTTATGCCCGATATCGAAGGCGTTGAGCATGCCATAAGCTCCAACGAAGTGTTTCACCTGGAACAGCAGCCACAGTCGGCTATTATCGTTGGCGGCGGCTATATTGCCGTGGAATTCGCGGGTATTTTCAATGGGTTGGGAACTGCCACAACCCAGATCTATCGCGGACCACAGATTCTGCGTGGCTTTGATGACGATATCCGCAGTCACCTCGGACGCGAGCTGGTCAAGAAAGGAATTGACTTGAAACTGGAAACCAATGTAGAAAAAATTCAATTACTGGATGACGGCCGGCGCCGCGTAAGTTTAAGCGACGGCTCGGAACAGATCTGCGAATGTATTCTTTTTGCCACCGGCCGCACACCCAACAGCACCGGGCTTGGCCTTGAACATGTTGGAGTAAAAATGAGTTGGCATGGTGAAATTCTGGTGGATGAATATTCAAAAACTAATATAGATAATATCTATGCCGTAGGTGACGTGGTCAATCGAATCGCGTTAACGCCTGTCGCCACCATGGAAGGACATGCTTTTGCCGATCAGGTTTTCGGGGGTATTGATCGTCGCGCCGACCACAGCAATGTGCCCTCTGCTGTATTCTCGCAGCCGCCAGTGGCGACGGTCGGGTTGAGTGAACACCTGGCGCGGGAACGCTATGATCAGGTAGACACTTATTCCTCGGAATTCCGCATACTTAAACATACCTTGACCGACAACCAAGAGCGCACGTTTATGAAACTGGTGGTCGATCGAGATTCAGACAAGGTGCTCGGTGCTCACATGGTAGGCACGGATGCCGCTGAAATAATGCAGGGGGTTGCGATTGCGATAAAGGCGGGTGCAAGTAAATCCGACTTCGATGCCACGGTCGGCATTCACCCAACCTCCGCAGAGGAATTCTGCACCATGCGCACCGCCGATTAAAAGCGCTGACAAACAGGACAAAAATAGGTATTTCGCTGCGCAATCACTTTTGATTGAATCGTTGTCATGCATGTGGAGCAAGGTTCACCGGACCGCCCGTAAACATGCAGTTGCTGGGAAAAATAACCTGGTTTGCCATCAGTGCCACTAAAGTCACTCAAACTGGTGCCGCCGGCTTTGATGGCTTTTTGCAATACGTGTTTTATTGCATCGGCCAGTAAGTGGTGGCGTTTACGGCTCAATCTTTTAGCAGCCAGCGTCGGCCTGATTCCGGCCAGGAATAAGGATTCGCTGGCGTAGATGTTGCCGACACCGACAACGATTGTGCTGTCCATAATCAGGCTCTTTATAGTCACACGCCGCCCGCGTGACCTGCTGAAAAGATAATGAGCATTGAAATCTTCAGTCAGTGGTTCAGGTCCTAAATTACTGAGCAATTTATGCTCGCTGACTGGTGACTGAATCAACAGGCAACAACCGAATCGCCGCGGATCATTAAGCCGCACCAGCTGCTGGCCATCAAATTCAATGTCCAGGTGATCATGTTTACCCGCAACCTGGCCGGTTTGCAGTATACGCAAACTGCCGGACATCCCAAGATGCAACAGGATAGTTCCGGCTGCTGTATGCAGCAGTAGATATTTCGCGCGACGCTCCGCTTTGCTGACCGTCTGCCCGGTCAACTTTTGCAGTTGACCAACTGGAACCGGCCACCGCAATGCGGTATTACGAACCTCGAAACCGGTTATGGTCGCACCCACGACTGCGGGCGAGATACCGCGCAATGTTGTTTCTACTTCTGGAAGTTCCGGCACGAATGCGGGTAGCAAGCCTTAGCCTGTCTGCTCAGCCATATCCGTGATTGATGATTCCGGGCCAGCCTCGGGC
This sequence comes from Arenicella sp., assembly GCA_018677115.1. GTDB lineage: Bacteria > Pseudomonadota > Gammaproteobacteria > Arenicellales > Arenicellaceae > Arenicella. The sequence goes on from JAHHOC010000184.1 coordinate 10,434, forward strand.
AATGCAATAGAGGGTCGGCTGGAAATTGCTGCCATTCCGCTACGGTACAGCTGCAGGGCTTTGCCGCTCTCGTTTGTTGATTCAAATACTTCTCCCAATAACGTGTAGGCTGCAGGCAACTGGCCCAGTGTAATCGCCGCCTGCAGGTATTCCTTTGCGGCTTCGGTTTTTTTAGCCGCCACTGCAAATCGCCCTGCGGCCAGGTTGAGCGCAGCGTTCTCCGGACGGCCAAGCAGCCAACCTTCGACGCGGCGTAACTCGCGTGCCGGCTTGTCACTCGGCAGCATACCGTAAATAGAAACCAGCTCGTCACTCCAGGAGTGCTTCAGAGTGCTACGAATCAACTTCTCCGCTGCACTATTATCCCCTTGGTCGGCCAGTGCCTGTGCGTAAATCCTGACATTCTCCACCTGTTTCTTCTGATCCCGTGGCAACGAGCGCCAGGCAGACGCAATATCATCTGAGTCGCGCAAAGTGCTCTGGTATATCTGGCTGCGGATATTCTCGAGAACATTATCCGGCAATGCCTTTTGCCTTTTTGCAACAGGCAGCAATGCCTGCGCCTGTTGCCAATTTTTGGCCTGCTCATAGGTTTGTATCAGCATGGCTGTATATTGCGGATTCTTGCTGCCCTGAGGCGCGATGTCCTGTAGGGTCGCGAGGGCTAAATCCATCTGCCCTGCCTGCTGGTGCAGTCGTGCCTTAGTCAGGCCGATCGCCAAGCGTTCTTTTGGGGCGGCCTCAAAAGCTGACTTTAAATATTGGTCGCGCTGCTCGAGTTTACCTTGTTCCTGCGCAGCCTGTGCTGCCGCCAGATAATTTACATAGGGCACTGCACTGTGATCAGACTTGGCAGTCAGCTGCTGTTCAGCCTTGCGCCAATCGCCTTTGATCAATGACAAATAGCCTGTGCCCAGTTGCGTTTGTGCTTTTTCCCTATTACGTTTACCTTGCCATGTTGACATGGCCCTGGGTGAGCGCCAGATTAAACGCAACAGCCATACCAGGAAGTACAGCACCAGTACTGCTGCAATCAGTAACAGTGCGAAACCTAAAACGGAAGACTCTATGGAATAACCTAATAGATAGAGTTTTACGTAGTTGTGTGGGTCGATCGCATTGATCTGCAATACTGCAAAGGCAAGCACGAACGCGAGTAAAACCAGGATAATCAGGCGCATCAGATTACCTGCCTTGCACTCTTTGCAACAGGTCGTAAGAACCTGTAATGTCCGGAAGGCTGCCGCCGGGCTGTTGCTCCCGCAACTCCTGCAGCTGAGTTAACACTCCCTGCACTTGCGAATCATCCAGATCGAAATACTGTTCAATCCACCCAACTGCTGATTCAAGGGATTGCTGATAAACCGCGTTGTTGCGCTGCAGCAGTGCAAGTTCGGATTTGTTTAAATAGAGCTGCAAGTTTTGATTCAGGAAATAGCGTTGCTCAGGTGCCAGTAATGGAACTGGCACCTGTTCGACGCGCTGTATTTTTATCAATCCGGAAATATCCCTCCACACTTCTCCCAATGCAGTTCGCCAATTTGATTCTGTTGCGGGTTCCGCTTGTTGCTGCTGAGCTTCCTGTGCAGGCGGTTCGTTGAATAACGGCAGTTCAGGTACGGCACGGGCGATACCATTGAGGGTTGCCGACAGTGCTGTGATGTCCGCCTGTTGGGCGTTTTCCAGTTCCGTCAGTTCCTCATTAATTTTACGCCTCACCGCGGCGTAGCGGGGATCACTCAATTGTTTGAGTTGACCGTCAGCAAGCTGCAGGGCGGTGATTGCCATACTTTTATCATTAGCAAAAACCGCGTTGTGATTGGCTAACTTAAGTAGCTGACTTACTTCCTCAAAAAGATAGGCTCCCACACCTGCCTGTAAATCAGTGTTGATCTTGTCGATGGAATTCCGCAACTCCTGCTGGCTCGCCCCTATAGAGTCAAGCGACGCACTTACCTGGGTGTTGATCTGGGTCAGGCGATTATCCAGCTGATCCACCGTGACTACGCCATCCTGTTGGGTCTGCAGGCGTGCAATTGAATCACCCAGACGCGATACCTGTCCACCAATTTCAGTGACCCCTACCGCCAGGGAAGACTTGGATTGCACCTGCTTTACCTGCGTCTGGTACCAGGTCAATGCAACACCCACAAGCGCTAGCAGCGCCAGCAAGGTGGAAAACACAGCAAGTCCATTATTGCTGTCGCCGCTGTTTTTGCCTCGACTATCCGGCGCTTTGACTAGCGGGGTTTGTTGAGCTTTTTCGGAGTCGCGCTGGTCGTCCGCGTTGTCCGCCGGCGGGTTAGTAGTCGGGTCGGTCATATTGATTAGATTAGTACAGCGTTTCCTTTAAAAAAATAGTACCACATGCTGTATCGAGTACCTATGAGCGGTAACGTAATTTTACTTTTCAAGCCCCCTGCAAGGCGGTTCCTTCAGTTCAACAGACTCATCAACATATGTTTGTTCGACGGCGACCGGGCCACCCGTAACTTTCCTTCCCAGCCGGCCTCCAGGGCGGTTCGCGCAATCCGTTGACTGCCTGCAATTAATATCGTTTCACTCAATTTCGGTAAATGCGGACGCATGGCCTGCATCAAGTTAGCGGCACTCTGTGGGCTATGTAAAAATATACATGCGATGGTCCGATGGCTTGCAATCAGTTTCTCTATTCGACTGTTTAATTCAGGATGCGGCCCCTGACTATACACTTCGACCTGTTCTACAATTGCACCGCGATTGCGCATTTCCTCCGCCGGCCAGTCCAGCCCGATGTCACCTCGCACAATCAATATGCGGCGGCCACTCAGGTCATCCAGTGCTTTTACCCGCAGCAGTGCTTCGGCACCGACACCATGATCCGGAAACATCGCATCGACCCCATAGGTCTTGTAGAGTTGCTTGGCAGTTTCTGCACCCACCGCCATAACCCGGATTTCCTCCGGCAAGGAGCCCGATTCCTCGATGATAGCCATACCCTGTTCCACCGCATTTCGTGAAACAAAAATCAAATCGGTATAATCCGACAAATTGCGCAACGGTGACAATGTGGCAGAATCCGTATTCGGCTCAACGACAAGCGCCGGAATATGCACCCCCTGGTAATCGAATGAGTCCATGATCTCCTGTGAATTCCCAAGATAGCGCTCCTGCCGGGTAAGCACTACCACCGGTGTTTGTGGCTGCTCGCTTTGCAGCGCGGCTTTTTGCACTGAATCAAGAATTTCCTTGGCGCCCTGCTGTTTCAAATCCTCAGCAACCATTTTACCGAGCGCAGTAGCGGCTTTTTCCGACATCGCGGTGCTGGTACGAACACCGTATATGCAGCGGGATCCATCCACCTCTCCAACCATACCTCGCATTCGAATCTTGCCTTTGTTTACTTCGGCGAAACCGGCAACAGGCACATGACACCCTCCGCCCAGGGCCGCGCTCATGGCCCTTTCCGCAGCCAGGTACAACGAACTTTCCGGGTCGTGCAGCGGTTCAATGAAATCGCGGGTGCGTTCATCACTGCTACGGATTTCTATGCCGATGATGCCCTGACCGACCGCCGGAAGACACAATTCAGGTGTAATGAATTGGCTAATTCGATTCTCCTGGCCCAGGCGGATCAACCCGGCCGCAGCGAGGATGATGGCGTCGTAGTCTCCAGAATCAAGCTTCGCCAACCTGGAGTTCACGTTGCCTCTTAATTCCAGGAATTGCAGGGTGGGGAAAGCACTTTTCAATTGCGCTGTCCGCCGCAGACTCGAGGTTCCAACCCGGGCTCCCTTGGGGAGTGCAAACAGATTTTGGAAACTGTTGGACACTACCACGTCGCGCGGATCGGCCCGCTCGCAAACAACGGCTATTTCCAGTCCCGGTGGCAGACTGGCGGGGACATCCTTCATAGAGTGCACGGCGATATCAGCCTCGCCATTGAGTAGAGCCCACTCGAGCTCCTTCAGAAACAGTCCCTTGCCCCCTGTTTCCGACAGGTTGCGATCCAATGTTTCGTCACCTTTGGTGGTCATCCCAATGATTTGCACTTGCAAATCAGCATGAGCATCCAACAATTGCTGCATGACAAATTCGGCCTGCCACATCGCGAGTGGAGAGTTGCGGGTAGCGATGCGGATTCGACTCATATCATAATGAAGTATTGATATTTTGACGGCTAAGCTTACCATACACCAGCACAACGGTTGACTAAAATAGGACTTCGGCACGCCTTGAAAACCGATGCGGAATGCAGCCTTCATGCGTCGCTATTGGGGTTGGCATTGGTTGATTTTCTCGCTATCAATCTTCTCAACGAGCTATAATCATCGACCTCAGAGCAGGCGCCTTTAACTAATACACCAACAGTGTTCTTACATCATGGCAGATCAAAAACCAGTAAGTAAAAAGCCATGGGGCGGTCGTTTCACTGAACCCACTAACGAATTGGTTGAAGCGTTCACCGAATCGATCAGTTTCGATGCCCGGCTATACCGTCAGGACATTCAGGGTTCTATTGCCCACAGCAAGATGCTATTGAAAATAGGAGTCTTGCAGGACACCGAGGCGGCACAGATAGAACAGGGTCTGCTGGCTATTGGCGAAAAGATAGCACAGGGAGAATTTGAATGGTCTGTTGAGCTTGAAGACGTGCACATGAATATTGAGGCAGCGTTAATCCGTGAAATTGGAGAACCCGGCAAGAAATTACATACTGGCCGCTCACGCAATGACCAGATAGCCACGGATGTCCGCCTCTATCTTCGCCAGTGCTGCGACGATGTCATCAAACTGCTCGATTCAGTGAGATCGCAGCTGCTAAAACTCGCTGAAGCTGAGGTCGAGACTATTATGCCCGGGTTCACCCATTTACAGGTTGCGCAACCGGTTAGCCTTGCTCATCATCTACTCGCGTGGTGTGAAATGTTCGAACGCGACGCAGAACGGATTAGCGATACGCGAAAACGCATTAATGTAATGCCGCTCGGCTCGGCGGCATTGGCAGGCACCTCTTTTCCCATTGATCGTGAATACACTTGTGGGTTGCTTGAATTTGACCGTCCCAGCCGAAATTCAGTCGATGCGGTATCAGACCGCGACTTCCTGATTGAGTTTGCCAGCGCCGGCAGCCTGATCATGATGCATTTATCGCGGATGTGTGAAGAAATCATTATTTGGGCATCAGAGAGTTATAAGTTCATTGAAATCGAAGACGCTTTTTGTACCGGTTCCAGCATAATGCCGCAGAAAAAAAATCCCGACGTTGCAGAACTGATTCGGGGAAAGAGTGCCCGTGCAATTGGCAACCTGCAGTCTTTATTGGTGCTCATGAAGTCACAGCCGCTGGCTTACAATCGTGATAATCAGGAAGATAAAGAACCAATTTTTGACAGCGTCGATACCGTTACCTCCTCGTTGCAGGTTTTTGCAGCGATGGTCCCGAACATCAGCTTTAATCGCGAGCGCATGTACCAGGCCGCGTTAACAG
>JAHHOC010000196.1 GCA_018677115.1 Arenicella sp.
AGTCCTGGCAGCAAATCATTCGCCCTGGTTTTATGAACCAGCAGTGTTTCCATCGCATTGCAGACGCCATAGCGTTGGGTTTTAGAGTTTATCGCAATCGCCATGGCTTTTTTCAGGTCTGCCTCGCTATCAATATAGACATGGCAGTTACCATCAAGATGCTTTATCACCGGTACCCTGGCTTGCTTACTTATCCGCTCGATCAAACCTTTACCACCGCGTGGCACAATTACATCTACAAATTCTGGCATCGAAATCAGTTCACCGACAGCTTCCCGATCTATTGTCTCTATCAGCTGCACCGCATTGCCGGTCAAGCCGGCTTCTTCGAGTACGCCCCGAATGCATCCGGCAATGGCCATATTTGAATTTATCGCCTCGGAACCGCCACGTAATATGGTCGCATTTCCTGATTTAAGGCACAACGCAGCTGCGTCCACAGTTACGTTGGGCCGTGATTCATAAATAATTCCGATTACACCAAGCGGGACACGCATTTTGCCAACCTGTATCCCCGATGGTTGATAGCGTACCTCACTAAGTTCGCCGACAGGATCGGGAAGCGCAGCAACCTGTCGACAGCCCTCTGCCATCGCATCAATCGACTTCTTACTGATCGAAAGACGATCCAGCAGCGCACTATCCAGCCCATTTTCACGGCCTGCCTGTAAATCCTTTTTATTAGCCTCGCACAACAGGTCCGCGCTCTGCTGCAGTCGGTCAGCAAGCAGCAGTAAAGCTGCATCTTTTTTGCCACGACTTGCTTTAGCCATCTCACGTGAAGCCACCCGGGCATTTTGCCCGATTACTGACATGAGCTGCTTAAGGTCCACGATTACTCTCTGTTTGCTGTTTGTTGGCGCAATGGTATCCAAGTTGCTATGCATGTTCCACAGTCACGAAGCGTGTTTTACTAATTGCTGACCACACAAAGAATGGCACAGGCACTCTATCTGATGCCACACTGTTCCTACTTCAACACTACGCTGTCCTTTTATGCTCTGATCGAGATGCGCAGCCTGCAGCAACAGCTCAAAACACGCATGGCTATCAAGCCGTTGCAATGCCGAATCTATTATAGGTGCCCGCCTGGACCAGATGCGGTGTTGTTTAAATAATGCACTTTTATTTCCTCCAATGCTGAGAGCATGGGAAATTTGTGCCAGGGTGCGAATTTCCCTGACCAGGGCCCAGGCTACTATCACCGGTTCAAGGCCTTCTGACTGAAGCCGGTTTTTAATCCTCACGGCACGCGGCGAATCACCCAGCAGACATGCATCGCTGAGTGCGTAAACGTCAAAACGAGCCTGATCAGCAAGGCTGTCGCTGACAAGTTTTAAGGTCACTGCGCCATCGCTCGCCAGCACCTGTAATTTATCCACCTCCTGAGCGGCCGCTAGCACGTTGCCCTCTAATTTATCGGCTAACATTTCAACAACACCCGGTTCAACGCGCAATGAACGGCTTTGCAAGCGTTGCTTCAACCAGCCGGGAAATTGCTGGTTGCTGATCTCATAACCGTCCGCAATCCAGCCACATGATTCAACCAGCTTGGCCCACTTGGCCTGGCGCTGGCGTTTATCCATGGCTGGCATGATCAGAACCAGCAAATCATCCTGAGGTGGGTTATTGCAGTATTCAGTAATCGCTTTGGTCCCTGGCGCGCCGAGCGACCTCGGCACACGAAGTTCAATCAATCTTCGCTCAGCGAAAAGTGACATAGCCTGACCCAGCCCGGTCAGGTTGCCCCAATCAAAGCCCGTTTCGAGTTGGTAGGTGAGGCGTTCCGTGAAGCCGAATTGTCTAAGCTGGTCGCGTAATTGATCGAGCGCCTCTTCCAGTAGAAGAGGCTCATTACCATTTAATAGGATGATCTTGGGGAGATTATCGGGACCACTGGCGGTTACTCGACTTGTCAGTTCCTCGAGGGCGACGCGCATCTAAACTATTGCAATCGGCTCTGACTCTACTGCAGATCGCTAACAGTCGACAATTGCCTGACGATTCGCAGCGAAATGGCCTGCTCCATATCTGCCTGTAATTCAGCTTCTTCCTCTTCAGACTCGATTACAAGTTCCGGATCAAAATTATAACGTCGCATTTCATACAGAGAGGCATCCCGCAGCTGCTTGCCGTCCGCTGCGTCAAGAGTATATTCAACTTCAAAACGTAAATTATAACTGTCAGCTTTACCGCGGTCGTCGAGTGTTCCAACCGTACGGCCAGTTGCCGCCTTGCTGATGCTGAGTACTACATCCGCGCCTGCGGCATTGCTCGCGAATTTGGCTCCACTATTACTCAGTACATCTTCCAACTGGTCTTTAAATGTTCCAGCAGGTGCCGCCACATACATGTTTTGAATTCCGCTTGGTAACGGGATATTGCCCCGCAGGTGAAAACCGCACGCACTGACTGTAGCGGTCAGCAAAATTAATGTCAGTGTGCGTAGTTTAAAAGACTGCTTCGAAAGTATGCCAAGTTGCATAGTTGTTGCCCGGGTTAAATTGCGACTATCATTTTTACACCACCAATTTTAGCCTAACCGGTGGGGAATGCACGACTAATTGGCAACAATATTAACCAGTTTATCGGGCACTATAATTATCTTGCGAACAGTTAGGCCGCGGGTAAATTTTTGCACGTTACTCTCGTTTTGGGCCAGAGTCTCGATTTCCTGTTTCACAGCCGTCGCCGCTACTTCAATTTTGCCGCGTAATTTGCCGTTTACCTGCACCACATATGCCACCGAATCCCGAACCAGGGCCGAGTGCTCTACCTTCAGCCAGTCTGCATCGAGTGTTGTTTCTGCCGCTCCGAACTGCGCCCAAAGGTATTCACACAAATGCGGTGTGACCGGTGCCAGTATCTTCACCAGGCTATAACAAAGTTCGGCCAGCACCGGCGGACCACTTTCTCCCATTGCGCTCCAGTCGGCTTTCTCGGCGGCATTGGTCAATTCCATCGCCGCAGCAATCACGGTATTGAAGTGCTGGCGCTCAATATCGCGCACCACCCGCTCAATAAGACTGTAAGTAATCAAACGTATCGCTTTAACATCTTCGTCGGCGTCGGGCAGTTCACCCAGCGGCGCCAGCCGGGTTTCCGTCAAACTGTGTTGATGTTTCTCAAACAGGTTCCATACCCTACGCAGAAAACGCGACGCACCGGCAATTGCATCATCATTCCACTCCAGCGATTGGTCGGGTGGCGCCGCAAACATAGTGAATAATCGAACGGTATCGGCACCATATTTATCAATCATGCTTTGCGGGTCAACGCCGTTATTTTTGGATTTTGACATTTTTTCCACGGCACCTACTTCCACCGGCTGCCCGTCTTCGGCCAGCACAGCACTTGTTACCACACCCTTGTCATCAACACTTGTTAAAACATCAGCGGGATTGAAATACTGTAACTGGCCACTGGGCTTTCGGCGAAAATAAGTCTCTGCAGTGACCATGCCCTGGGTGAGCAGGTTTACAAACGGCTCGTCAGAACTCAACAGGCCCACATCGCGCATTAATTTGTGAAAAAAGCGCGCATATAACAAGTGCATTACTGCATGCTCTATGCCACCAACATACTGATCGACCGGCAGCCAGTACTCAGCGCGTTGATCCAGCATTGCACTGTCCAGATCGGGACAACAAAAACGTGCGTAGTACCAGGAGGACTCGAAAAAAGTATCAAAGGTGTCGGTCTCGCGTCGCGCCGGCGCGCCAGTGTCCGGATGGACAGCGTCGATAAAACTCGCCATGTTCTTGATTGGTGACCCCACACCATCCATGATGACATCGGTGGGCAGTTCCACTGGAAACTCACGTGCCGGCACCGCATTATCTTCTGCGTCATAGACCATCGGGATGGGGCAGCCCCAATAGCGCTGCCGAGATACTCCCCAATCACGCAATCTGTAATTAATCTGCTGAGTGCCAAGCTGCCTTTCCTGCAGCCATTCAGTAATGGCCCGCTGTGCCTGCGTCGAGGATAGTCCGTCAAATTGTCCTGAATTCTGCACCACGCCATACTCGGTATAAGCGCAGTGGCTGATGTCCACTTCCTCTTGCTGAGGACGGATCACCGGTTTAATTTCGATATTGTATTTGCTGGCAAACTCATAATCTCTCTGGTCGTGTGCCGGCACCGCCATCACTGCGCCGGTGCCGTAACTCATCAGTACGAAGTTTGCACACCAGATCGGCACAGACTCGCCGCTGATCGGGTGAGTTGCGGCAATACCCAGGTCGACCCCCAATTTTTCCATTGTTTCAATATCTGCTTCGGCGACCGAGCTCTGCTGACACTGCATCCTGAATTCGGCCACGGCTTCACTTTTCTGTGCAGCTTCAATTGCCAGTGGATGATCTGCTGCCACCGCCAGATAGGTAACCCCCATAACAGTGTCTGCGCGCGTAGTGAAAACAGCCAAATCGGTTCGGTTCTGCACCTTAAATATGATTTCGGTCCCGATCGACTTGCCGATCCAGTTACGCTGCATGGTTTTGACCGAATCTGGCCAACCTTCAAGCTCATCTAGTCCGGTAAGTAATTCTTCCGCGTAGGCGGTAATTCGTACGAACCATTGGGGAATTTTTTTCTTCTCTACCAAGGCTCCTGAACGCCACCCTCGGCCATCGACGACCTGCTCGTTAGCAAGCACGGTCTGGTCAACCGGATCCCAGTTTACTTCAGCATCTTTCCTATACACCAACCCGCGCTCATACAGACGGGCGAAGAACCACTGTTCCCACTTATAATAATCCGCTTCACAAGTGGCAAATTCCCTGTCCCAATCGTAGCTGAAACCGAGGCGCTTCAACTGCTCGCGCATATGCTCTATATTCTGCGCAGTCCACAGGGCAGGGGCGGTTTTATTTTGAATCGCAGCATTTTCAGCCGGAAGACCAAATGCATCCCAACCCATGGGATGCAGAACATTTTTACCTAACATCCGTTGATAGCGGCTGATCACATCGCCAATTGTGTAGTTCCGAACATGGCCCATATGCAGCTTACCTGATGGGTAGGGAAACATTTCCAGGCAATAAAACTTTTCCTTATTGCTCTGTTCGTCAACCTTGTAAGCAGCAGATTCCGCCCAGCGCTGCTGAACCTCGGTTTCAATGGTCTGCGGATCGTATTGTGAATCCATTTTAAGGAGAGTATGGGAAGCCGAATTAGCCGGCTATTGTATCGAGAAGGGGCGTTGGATTCACCTCTATAAGAAGCATATAAAGCGATAACAATGTGCCATAAAAATTGAGGCACCCTGATCTTCAGTACAGCTTACGTGCATGACCATGCACAAACCGGTGCAAAGTGAATGGCGTTCAGCAGAAAAGTTGCTTATCAGTTAGATGAATTTTCCAGCCCGCTGATATATTGCTCTTAGCATGGAATGCAGTCCATTACTCCTTGTCGGACTCAAGTGATCCGTAAAGCCGATATCTGCAATGAAATCAGGCTTGGCATTAAGGATATCCTGCGGCTTCTGGTCGCTGTACACACGCAGAACAATTGCGATTAATCCGCTGACTATGGCTGCATCGCTGATGCCGTCAATATGTAATTTATCATCCTGCATCTGCATATTTAACCAAACCTGTGACTGGCAACCATGAATTCGGTTTTCCTCAGTTCTCCACTGTTCAGGGAACTCGGGCAGTTGCTTGCCCAAATCAATAACGTGCTCATAGCGCGACATCCAGTCGTCAAACAGTTCAAATTCTGCGACCAATTCCTGCTGTATTTCGGCAATATTACTCATCAGGATTCTCAGTTTTCGATACGCCAGCGTGTGCCGTCCGAACCATCTTCAAGCACCACCCTTTTGGCCGCAAGAATATCGCGGATTTCATCAGCCCTTGCCCAATCCCTGGCTTCTCGGGCCGCCAGACGTTCGGCAATCAATTGATCAATTTCATCAGCATCAACAGAACTGGTGTCGCCGGCAAACCAGGCTGCCGGAGACTCATGCAACAAACCCAGCAAATCACCGCTTTGCAGCAAAGCAGCTTTAATTTTAACTTTTTCTTTTTCGTCCACACTACTGAATGCCTTTTTGGATAAGGCAAATAATTCGGCCAGCGCCTGGGGAGTGTTTAGATCATCATTAAGGGCGCTGAGGAATTTTTCAGGTACCTGGTCGCCAATGTCTTCGGGCACAATCACATCAGCCAATTCGCGTAGAGATCCATACAGCCTATCGAGGCTGTTCCTGGCCTGTTGCAGCACCTCATCATTCCAGTCCAGCGGTGCACGATAGTGGGCAGACAACAGTACATAGCGTATTGCTTCGCCCGGGGATTGCGCCAACAGGTCATGCACCAGCAGCACATTACCTATCGATTTGGACATCTTTTCCTGGTCGACATTTACAAAGCCGTTGTGCATCCAGTAATTTACAAATGGTGCGCCGTGGTGCGCACACATGCTCTGTGCGCGTTCATTCTCATGGTGCGGGAAAATAAGGTCATGTCCACCTCCGTGAATATCCAGAGTTTTCCCAAGATGTGTGGCACTCATCGCCGAGCATTCAATATGCCATCCTGGTCGTCCACGCCCCCATGGACTGGGCCACCCTGGCTGATCATCTGTGGATGGCTTCCACAATACGAAGTCTCCCGGATCGCGCTTGTAGCTTGCAATATCGACACGGGCACCGGCTAACAGCTCATCAGGGTCTCGTTTTGACAATTGACCATAGGCCGGAAATGACGGCACGCTGAAAAGCACGTGCCCATCAGCCTCATAGGCGTGTCCGGCACCTATAAGCGCTTTTATGATTGCGTGGATCTCGGATATATGTTGCGTCACCTTTGGCTCTACGTCAGGTGGCAAAACACCCAGCGCACGCAAATCAGCATTGTATGCCCCTGTATAACGCTCGGAGATAACAGATATATCTACTCCCTCATCAGCGGCCAACTTATTGATTTTGTCATCGATATCAGTGATGTTGCGCACATAAGTAAGTGTTGGATACTGCCGCCTGAGTAATCGGGCAAGAATATCGAACACCACCGCCGGTCGTGCGTTACCTATATGTGCGTAGCCATATACAGTCGGCCCACACACGTACATGGTGACGTGATTTGGATCTATTGGCCTGAATTCCTGTTTACTTTTGGTCTCGGTGTTGTAAAGCTTCACTTGCCACCGTGCGGGGTTAGCTGTTGCTTGGAAATTGTAACATCTTGCATGAATTGACAGGTGCGTTTGTAGGCCAGGAAAGTTGCTTTATCGGCCACATGGAAGCAAGCGATCAAGTCACCGCGTTATCCAATAAAACTACTGGCGGTATCTCAGCGTCGCCATGAACAGGGTTTCGTTACCATAATCTCGCACGTGGTTGGGGTTTTGCCGGTACAACACAAAACTACCGAACTCTAATTTGTCCGTGAGCATGGTGCGATAGTAGGCTTCCGCCCGATGTTCGGTGGCGTTAGTCTCCGCCAGATCGAGACGCTCGGTGTCAAATGCGATATCACCATTTAGATCACGCGCGGTGGGAATCGAAAAATTGACCTCACCGGAACGGATCTTAAGCGGTTGTGATAACGACACCCCCAATTGATCCTGGGCCCGGAAGATATTATTACCAATCATACCAAGACTGTACCAATCGCTGCGCAAGCCCGAAAACCCGCTCAGCAGGCTGTCAACAGATGAATCGACACTGGTACGTCCGAGGCCATAATTTGCCACCAGCGTGAGCTTGTCTGTGGCTGTAACAAACGCGCCGATATTGACCGCATGCGTGGTCGCGGTTTTGACACCAAACACGCCGCCTGCCGCACCGCCAAATACACTACCCCGCTCCTGTATCTGGCCGTATTGAAGGGAACTGCCAATACGTTCATTGAATTTAAATTTTGCCTCAAGAATCGATGAAAAGCTTTGCTGACCAAAGCGACGCTTCTCGTCGATCGACACTAAACCAAGATTGAGCGTGGCCTTATCTGATGACCCTGGTTTGTAGGCCAGGTTCATGGTATTGGCCCGGGAGCTGAATCCACTTAGCAATGAGTCAAATGACTGTCCGCTGATGAACGAGCTGACACCGAAGGTTTTGTGAGATTGCAGGTCGGCGGCTCTGCCGAATGCTGCCCCTGGGCTGACCTGATAACCAGCGGTAAAGTCCACAGACTGAGTCAATTTGCTGCCCAGCGCAACCGACATGTTGGCTTGCTGCTCATTTATCACCACATCGTCCGGTGCGGCAAAATACTCGATCATGTCAAAACGATGATCTTCATTGGTGGTCGCAGCAAATGCCACTTCTGTGTTCAGCTCAGGGACATAAAAACCATCACTGACAGAAGTCTGATCAAGAGCATGAAAAAAATCGGTAAGGTGCAATATATCATCATCAACTACAGTCTGCTCACCCAGGTCAATCTGGAAAGTGCGACCGTAAGAATCCAGCACCAGGGTTTTCTCGAGCTTTTCTTTTGGCTTCCGCATCAGCACCAGTGCACCGATCAAGGCGCCCCCAACCAGTAAGCCGGCCCCGCCGCCGCCACCGCCACCGCCACCGCTCGAGCCAAGCGTGCTACCGTTGTCTATCGGTTGCGTTGGAATAGTGACCGGGCCGATGACATTGTTTAATACCTGTTGCGCATTGGCGATAAATCCGCGGCCATATTCTGCGTCAATGCCTTCATCGCCGCGATCCTCAGCTGATTCCAGAATCACTTGAACTACCTCTGCCGCAGTCAGGTTCGGATTTTGCTGCAACACAGCCCCGGCAATACCGGCGATCCGCGCGGTCGCCCATGACGCACCACCTACGGTTGCTGTAAGTTCGGGTAAGCCGATTGCGGCCACATATTTTGCCGCTGTTGTGCCCGCCCGGTTTGCCTCCGGAAATAACACTCCATCAGCATCTGTGGCACCCACGATTATTACTCCGGCCAAATTAAAACTGGTTGTGGCAAGCGCATTTGGTTGCGAGGAAAATTCATTACCTGCCATGATCGCGATCACCTTGTTCGCGTTGGACAGCTCTGGCAGCAACGGCGCCGCCGAGCCGGTAATCCCTTCGGTTCCCCATGTAATACCGATAACCCTGACTTCGTCACGACCTAATATATCCGAAAGTGCGCTGTCCCGGGCTATCATCGACTCGGGCTCAAACTGTCTCAATCTGGTGCCGTCGGTAACAACAAATGGCACAATTTGTCCATCGAACGACTCTGCAACCAATCGGGTGGAGACCGTTCCATGACCCTCTCCCTCGCGTGTTGAGACATCTGACGTATCATCCGTGTTTAAAAAATAATTGAATCCGGGCGCCAGGTTAAATCCCTGGTCCGGATCGGCACCGGAATCAAGCAGTGCAACCTGCTGAGCATGTGCGTTACCGGAGAGCACGACAAAACTGCAAATCAATGCGGTAAAAATATTGTTTTTGGCAGGGAAGATCATGGGCGAAATCTACTTAGGCTGTGCTAGCCGTGATTATAAGCGTAGTTGCCTCGCAAACAAGTTACCCGGCACGAAGCCGGTAATCAAAATTGGAATCTGTGACAGGCTATGGGGAAACGCTTCAATCGTCCGCATAGGGCTTATTGAAATAGCGCCGCTCACGGATAAACACAAGCTTGAGTGATATCAGCGTCATGACGGTAAAAACTACAATCATCCATGCTGGCATGCTTAGACCTAAAAATTGCCACTGTACTTCAGCACATTCACCACTGCCTGCCATCACCTGTTTAATCACATCAAGCAATGGCCAGGAATCGAGCATAAATCCCAGATCCGGACCGCACTCGGGCACCAGTTCCTCTGGCAAATTCTGCAACCAAACCTGACGTGCTGCGATAGCCAACCCGGCCGCGGAAAACAGGGTGGCCATAAGAGCCAACAATCGCGAACCCAATTTTGCCGGGCGAACCAAAATTCCGACCAGACACAAAAATCCCACGCCAACAAGGGCGACACGCTGAAACATACACAGGGGGCAGGGTGCCAATCCAAGAGTCTGCTGGAAATAGAAATAGGCGATGCCCAGTAATACCGCACATCCAACAAATCCGATCCAGTACCAGCGAGTTGCAATCAAGCGCTTTGCTCCACAAAAGAAAAGTGTAATTGAACAAGCGAAGTATACATGATCATAAGTTCAATATCGGCCTCACACCTGCTCCGGCCAACTGACCACAAAATCCTCCAGGCTTGAATCGCCAAGCTGTTTTTCAGACCTTGCCTTACCGCGCACAGAACGGCCTTGCAGATGCACCGTATCTGCCGACCCACTGCGCAGATGGTGCCACTCTGGAAGCGGCTTGCCTTCGAGGAGTAGCCGGTAGGCGCAGCTTGGGGGGGCGAATGCCGCACACTCTTCAACATTTTTGCGGTTCATAGTCATGCAGCTTGGCACTCGCTCGCTACGATTTTGATAATCGGTGCAACGGCATGTGTGCCGGTCCAACAAATGACAAGCCACATCAGTAAAAACCAGCTGCTGGGAACTGTCATCCTCTAATTGAAGTAAACAACACTTGGCACAACCATCGCAAATCGACTCCCACTCATGGTCAGTCATCTCGAATAAGGACTTTGATTGCCAGAATAAATTGTTCACTTCACTCATTTATCAACAGTTCCCGCCATTTAGCCAACTTGGCATATTTATCGATTCGCGCATGCGCCGGGCTGGTGGAAGGCAGTCGCACTGTCTTGACTGAAGACCCAACAATTGGACTGCTTGTAAAATGCCGGCTGAAAATAGCCTGCGCAGCAGCACCGTTAAAGCCGATTAGTCGTAGACTCGGTTGCGCGGTAAACAAGGCCGGCAAATCATTTGGTTGCTCAGTATCTTGCCTGATATCGCTATCGAGGCTGCCTTTTCTGTCACAATCATAAAGCACGTCCCAAACACAAATTCCAGCTGCGGTGAGCTGCTTTATCCTGTTTGAGTAGTCCGCACCAGAATCAAAATCAAATAGCTGCCCCATAATCCACCAGAATGTATTGCGCGGATGTGCATAGTACTCGCCAACTGCCAGTGACTTGAGACCCGGCATTGAACCAAGAATTAGAGTATGTGGGTTACTGCCAATCAGAGGTGGGAATGAGGCCACGAATGCTGAGAGTATTTGCTAACCAACCGCTTCCGCAGACCGACCGCGCGCCCGGCAACTGTTCAGGTTTTTGCCTGTGCCAGCTTAACAACTAACTGCGAAATACGATTCTGGATATCCAGGTCAAAAGTCGGAATGCTGGCTTCTATATCATAATAGTAATCGTAGAAGCCCTCTTCGTCTCCCTTGGCCTCAAGCAGACGCAAGCGTTCACAATGATACTGATCTTCCTCAATTTCATTGTGGCGCGCAAAATCCAGCAACTCCAATGCAAATCCAAAATCACGGTCTTCGAGCAGACGGTCAAACCGAGTTTCAAAATCCAGACTGGACTCGTCTAACTCGATACCCTCGGGCATATCCTGTTCGGGAGCATCCTCACCGTCATCCTGCATTCGGTCAATAAAAGCCACTCCCTGATCCTTATTCTTATTCATGGCTTCTTTCACCGCAGCGAACCTTTCCTGGTCACTATCAGCAACGCCACCAGACTGACCAGTTTCCGGCAGCGACGGTTCAAAATGAACCTCCCGCTCGCCGCCAAACAAATTGAGATCCTGAATCAACGCCGACAGCTTTTCACGGAACAAGAATCCCAGCACTAAGAACAGGGCAACAATGCCTCCCAACCAGCGCCAGCGATCATCAATTGTTGATGATGTTGGCTCAGAGACCGCTGATTCCACTGCTTCAGTTAACTCTTGAGCTGTTGGTTGGCTGGCAGCAATAGTGCCGGAATCGACATCGATCAGTTTTTCAAGAGCAATAATCTTGTTCTCCAGGAAATCTATTTTCTTGTCCTTCTGAATCAATTCCTGAGTTAAGTTTCCTACTGTCGCTGCCAGTGATGCAATTATTTCCTGGGATTTTTGTAAATCGATATCCTGCGAAACAGGACCCAGACCCGGTTGTTCATCAATACCAGTTAACCTGAACGATTCACCGCTTTCTATACTATCGGGCTGGCTGCCGCCTTCCCCCGAACCGGATCCTATCAGTTCCACAGCGCTTTCCCCGGCAGTCGCTTGCTGCTGCTCACCAATGGTCGCAGAAGGGGCATCAATAGCCGCTTCTGATGCTGTTGATTTTGCCGCAAAAACTCCCGTACTCAATCCATCCAAAGCTTGTTTCGCCTCGGCATCGCTGAGCTGGCGAACCTGGTCAGCACTGGGAATATTCAAATAGCTGCCAGCCTTTAGAGAATCAACAGAATTGGTCAAAAACGCTTGTCTGTTACTTTGGTAAAGTGCCCACATCATCTGATTTATAGATACGCCCATCGCCCGGTTAATTCTGCGTGCTACACGCCACAGCGACTGACCATCAATAACGGCACCGAAGGTGGCAGGAATGTTGCCCGCTTCTGCCCATTCATAGGGGCCCAGATTGCCACTATCTGAAGGTCCGCTCAGGGGCTCTGCGCGCGGGGTACTGGTAGGCAGATATGATGATGTTACTGCCCCCGAGGTGTTCTGTGGATCAAGGTTTAGCAGTAAAGTGAATTCTTTCTGTTGGGTGTTACCGTCGTCAGTAACTGCGAGAGTAAACATTAAATATGGCTCTTTGACCGGCTTCTCGGAAGTGACCTTCAGTGCCAGTTGGCTGTTGGAGCGATCCAGGCTCACGTTCAATCCAATCCCGGTGGTGCGGTCAATGGATGAGGAAACCAGGCGAACATCAAGAGCATTCGGTTGGCTGACATTAAAAATCGGGATGAGGGCAGAAAGGCGTTCGCCGATATATGAATCCGCAACAGCCGAGCCTATGCCCAGCGCATGAGAGTTTTGAGCGCCAAGACTGACAACCAGGAAAGCAAGCAAAGCCAGACCACGACCACGCATCCTGGCAAACGAGCAATATCCTATTTTTGTTCGAACAATCATGTATTTACCCCAGAATACCACTGTTTCCAACATTCCACAGTCCCGAGAGCCGCAGTCGTTATTATATCGTTCTCACCCAATCTCTAAGTTTGATGTACCTCGGCTCAGCAATCAATGGGTACACAATACTTTTTTAATGGCGATATATCCCTGTTGTTTATACCTTTTCCTGATTATATCGTTATTTGGCTGATATTTATCAATATTACGCCCTATCAACTGCCGCCCCGCAGACACTGATGAAACGGGTCGCTTTGATCAGTTGTTGACCTCAATTATAAATTCTTTACCGTGGAAGACCCTGAATCCCTATCCACCATTAAACATTGATTCAATTCCCTGCCATGTGAGCGCCCCTGACCTGCATTGCATAGGTTATTATGCTATTCGGCAAGACTTACTGGATCATCAGCTGCTTTTCGATGAAGATTGAGGCCCAGTGATACTTCCATAGCACTGTTTCTACCGGTTGCTCACTTGATTCACATACTAACTACTAAACTCTGACCTGCTTACCCGTTATGGACAAACCACTTTTCGATGCAGTTATCTTCGACCTGGACGGTGTTATCACTCAAACTGCACTTGTGCACAGTGCGGCTTGGAAAAACATGTTCGATCAATATCTGAAACAACGCGAGAAGAAATACGCAGAACCCTACATAGAATTTTCGCACAAACAAGATTATTTGAAATATGTTGACGGTAAGCCGAGATACGAGGGTGTTAGATCCTTCCTTCAATCGAGAAACATAGAGCTGCCCTATGGAAGCCCTGAAGACCTGCCCGGTGAAGAGACGATTTGTGGCATTGGAAACCAGAAAAACCGGGTGTTCAATCAAACACTGGAGGCGCAGGGTGTTAAGTCGTATGAATCGACAGTTTGTTTAATGAACGAACTAAAGGAGAAAGGAATTCGCATCGGTGTAGCATCCAGCAGCAAAAACGCCGGCCCGGTACTCACGGCAGCGGGCCTTGATCAGCTGATTGAGACCCGGGTTGATGGCGTGGCATCAGCCGAGCTGAACCTGAGAGGTAAGCCAGAGCCTGATATATTTACCACAGCCTGTGACAACCTCGGGGTGACTTACGATCGGACAGTAGTGGTGGAAGATGCAGAGTCCGGTGTGCAGGCGGGATCAAAAGGAAACTTTGGGTTAGTGCTTGGATTGGCCCGGGAAAATAACGAATTGGCATTGCTCAGGAATGGTGCCGATATCGTAGCCAAAGACATAGCGGAAGTTGGTTATGAAGGCATCCAGGAATGGTTCCGCAGCGGCCTTCAACAAGACCAGTGGACGATAAGCTATCACGATTATGATCAAGGGAAGGAAAAAACCAGGGAAACGCTGCTAACTGTGGGCAACGGATATCTTGGCACCCGTGGTGCCATGGAAGAAGTAACCGCCGGGGAGCATAACTACCCGGGTACATATATGGCGGGCCTTTATAACCGGTTGGTATCCAAGGTTGCGGGTGAGGATATTGAAAATGAAGACTTTGTAAACGCCATCAACTGGTTGCCGGTTAATTTCAAAGTCGATGGAGGGAAATGGCTAGACATAAATCACATTGAGATATTAGAGGCCAACAGAACCCTGAACATGCGTAATGGCATGCTGAAAAAGGAAATGGTCGTCAGGGATAGGGATGCAAAGCAGACCCGTATCAGGTCGACCCGAATAGTCAGCATGCATGATCCTCACCTCATGGTGCTTAGCTATAACATCACGCCGCTGAACTATTCCGGGACTATTTCCGTTAAATCTTGCTTGAGTGGGGATCACATCAACGCCGGTGTGGAACGGTATAAACAACTGCAGCAAAAACATTTAAAGCCGGTTGACTCCGGGCATAGAGATGGCTGCAGCTTTCTCAGCGTGGCCACCACCCAATCAGAAATTCAGCTAAGCGCTGCCGCCATGCATCGTGTGCGTCATAACGAACACGACATTCAACCCGAATTAATCAATGACGATGGAGAGGGTATTGCGCGGATAAGCTTCGACCATTTGATGAATCAAGGCGATACGCTCACCATCAATAAGATTTGCTCGGTTTACAAATCGGATGACAAAGGCATATCAGACCCTGCATTTTCCGCGATTAGCACTGTACTGGAAAATCAGGATATCGAGAAGATTCTCGGCGACTCCACCGCTGCGTGGAATGATATCTGGACCAAGATAGACATACAGCTGGAAGGTGACCGGTTGGCACAAAAATTGTTACGTCTGCACATGTACCACCTGCTGATCACCACGTCGCCGCATAACCAACACATTGATTTTGGCATCCCGGCGAGAGGCTTGCATGGAGAGGCATATCGTGGGCATATTTTCTGGGATGAGCTTTATATCCTGCCTTTTTACAACCTTCATTTTCCGGAAATTGCCAAGTCGATAATAATGTATCGCTACCGAAGGCTGGAGGAAGCAAGAAAATATGCTGAGGCCCACGGCTATGACGGCGCCATGTTCCCCTGGCAAAGTGGCAGCAGCGGAAGGGAAGAAACGCAGGTTTTGCACCTTAATCCTGTTTCCGGAAAATGGGGCCCGGACCACAGTTCTCTGCAGCGCCATGTGTCCCTGGCCATAGCCTACAATGTCTGGAACTATTACTGGTATAGCGACGATCTTGATTTTATGGCCAGTAATGGCGCTGAAATGTTAGCTGAGATCTGCAAGTTCTGGGCCAGTAGCCAGTTATAACAGCGAAACAGGCCGTTACAGTATCGAACAGGTGATGGGACCGGATGAGTTCCATGAGAAATATCAGGGATCAGAAAAAGGCGGCCTGAGAGACAATGCCTACACCAATTTGATGGTGGCCTGGTTGATGGAGAAGACCGTTGAAATATTCGACAAACTGGGAAATCAGGAATCAGGCAAGATACTCAACAAGATAAACCTGGCCGGGAGTGAATTAGAAAAGTGGCACGATCTTGCCAGCAAGATAAATATCATCATTAACGAGGATGGCATCCTGTCTCAGTTTGACGGGTATTTTAGTTTACAAGAGCTGGACTGGGAGCATTACCGTGAAAAATACGACAATATTTACCGCATGGACCGCATTCTCAAAGCGGAGGGAAAATCCCCTGATGACTATAAGGTCAGCAAACAGGCGGATACATTGCAAACCTTCTACAACCTTGATCAAGAAACCGTCGGCTATCTACTGAGGAACGCAGGTTACGAGATGCAGGATGATTATCTCGAGAAGAATTTGAAATATTATTTAGCCAGGACCTCGCATGGATCGACCTTGAGCAGGATAGTGCATGCCCGCCTTGCTACCATGGCGAATGACATGGACTTAAGCTGGAATCTTTATAACAATGCGTTGACCAGCGATTACCAGGATATCCAGGGCGGCACTACTGCCGAAGGCATACATGCAGGCGTGATGGCCGGCACCATATTGGTCGCTGTGCAATCATTTGCCGGACTTGAACTTAATGAAGAAAAGCCACAACTCAGCCCGAAACTACCCGCACACTGGCGTAGTCTGGAATTTGGATTTACCTTTAAAGGCAACAACTACCAGTGCACGGTCAGCAAAGACAATACAGAAATTATAACCAGTTAACACGTGTGCGCTGAAATTTCAGCGCAGGCAAAACAGCGAACAGGTATTTGATATGTTAGGTGACGTACTATTAATCACAGAGAAACACCACAAGGCAGGTGCTGCCATAATCGAGCATATTCTGCGCAACAAGAGCGATAAGTTCCTGGTTGGCATATCAGGCGAGTCCGGTTCTGGGAAGACCGAGTTGGCACACGTCATAGCCAGGGGGATGCGCGAGCATGGAATAGTAGCTAAGCCCCTGCATATCGACAATTATTACCGTATACATCCACTGCAAAGGACTGCCTGGAGAAAGCAACAAGGCATTGAAAAAGTAGTTGGTTATGGAGAATACGACTGGGATGCAATATATAAAACCCTACAGGAGTTCAAGCAAGGCGAGAGCGGCTCCATGCCCTGTATAGACC
>JAHHOC010000204.1 GCA_018677115.1 Arenicella sp.
ACTGATTACAAGTCAGTTGCTCTACCTACTGAGCTATGCAGGCACACACCTAGTCAGGCCGCGCATTTTAGGGCTAGTCGTGGGTAAATACAACGATTCTGGGGAAAAAATCGGCTTAATTAAAAGGCTCCGCCCGGCCTGCTGAATGACTATATCGAGAGACAGGCATACTTGCCTAATTTGACTGCGCTCTCACCCCAATCCATGCGCTCCAGCTGGCGCGTGATTGCGGGCTTATTATCGACAGAAAAATGCAACCATGAAGTATTGGGCAGCACCACAGTTTCCTGTTGCAGTGCCACATTATCCAGTTTCCCGGCAAACATTTCGCGCGCCTGGTCAGCCGTCTCCCGGGTGGTGTATATACCCAGGGAAACAATATACTGGCCGTCGCTATTGCGGCGCGAAAAATGATCCAGAATGTTCTTGCGTGTAAGCTCATTACGCGCTGAAACGACCTGCGCTTTATCGGTAAACGGCCCGGTATAAACCCGATATACTTCTGCGGTTTTCGAAGACCGGGTTTCCTTCTGGAATTCAACCCCGGCATTAAACAATACGGCCTGGGCAAGATCAAAATTGGTCTGGTGCATAAAGGGTCCCAGGCGGTAGCAGTTTTCGCCCTGAATTACTATATCAACCGCATTTTCCGTAACCTGTGTATACGATTGCGCAGCATAGAAATTATCCTCAACTTCCTTGTTGAGGCGCACGAAATGGGGATTTATATCCCTTTTCGGCGCATATATGTGTGCCGCCGTACTGGCTGTTGTTGGCCACAGTAAAAGCGAAATATTGGCAAGGATAAATACACAGCAGAGCCAGCCCAGTATCCTTATCATTCCGCCCCTCCAGCGATTCTGGCCAGCCCCAACAGGACCAGGTGCGGTTCCACTATATGTTCTACAAACAGATGTGTTGCCAGCTTTTCTGCACCACCACCGGTAAGAACTACTACATTGTCAGTGTCGAGGTGTTTTTGCATTTCTTGCACAATGCGGTCGACTGCTCCAGCCAAACCGTAACTAAGCCCGGAGTTTACACACTCCGTTGTGGTCTTGCCAACAATCCTGCGGGTTAATGCCAAATCCGCCTCTACCCCCGCTGTATTGCCGACCAGTGATTTTTGCATCAGTTCGTAGCCGGGTAGAATAGCGCCACCTTCAAACACACCTTTACGGCTCAACCAGTCAACTGTAACTGCGGTTCCCGCATCAATTATGATTATGTCTTTACCGGAAGCCATTGCCTCGGCCCCGACCGCAGCCACCCATCGATCTACACCGAGTCTCAACTGGTCGTGGTAGGCATTCCTCAATCCACAACATTCCTCGCTCACCGCCACAAGGTTGGGTTGGATACTGAACTGCGATTCGACCCAGTTACAAATAATCGACAGAACGCTCGGTTCCCCAACACTGCTAATCCACACTGACGCCGGCGTTAATGTATCAGAGCAACGGCTCTGCAGAGCCTCGCTGTTGAGGTCTCCGTGTTCCAATACAAACGCTGGCTGCACGCCCGAATTGTCTTCAAGAGCGAACTTGCTGCGGGTATTCCCGATATCGATCAATAGTCTCAAACCAATAACCTGACGCTTATGCTGCTATCTGTGAAACGGTGAATGGTTCCGGCATCATCCCTGACTAATAAAGCCCCATCATCATCCACGCCGCGCATCCTGCCCTCAATAATTTCACTATTATGCGATTTAAAATCGCCCACTCTCACGTGACGATCCTGATAGCTGCTGAGGGAATTCCAGTCCGCCGCCATGGGGGCAAAACCGGTACTCTCAAACTGGACCAGCATAACCAGCAAATCTTCTATCAGCTGGGCTGCCAGCAGGTTACGATCTACCTGCACACCCAGCGTATTTAAATCCTGCCACCGGTAATCGTGAGTGTGCGACTGCGGCCACTCGGGTTGATGAATGTTCAACCCGATACCTATAACCACTTTGCAGGTACCGCGGCTTTGGCCGGCAGCATCAACCAGGATTCCGCCGATCTTGTCTTCTTCCACCAACAGGTCAATGGGCCATTTGATACTTGCGCTCAAATCGAAATTGCTATTCAGCCGCTGAGCGACAATAAGGGACGTAGCCATCCCCAAACCGGTAATAGTTGCCGGCCAATGCGAAAACTCCCAGCTGATTGAAAACATCAGGTTACGATGACTCGCTGAATGCCAACTATTTCCGTGACGGCCGCGACCAGCCGATTGGTCCTCAGTAAGGCAGACATTTGCTTGCCCCCCGGCTATCTGCTTTTCGAGTAAAAATGAATTGGTTGAGTTTACCGACTGCAGGACATCCAGCCGGTTTATCCTGCAAAGTGCAGTCTGTGACAAACTATCACGCAGTTTCTGTTCATCAAGCAAGCTGACTGCCGAATCCAGCCTGTACTCTCCATCAACCCCTTCAATAATGCCGGCATCGCCATTTTGCAGTTCTGCCAACTGCCGCGAAAGATCGTCAATAGTGATGCCCAACCGGGCAGCCATTTTTTCGGGCGCATGAATCCCGGGCTGCTTAAGTAGATCAATCAGGGCGGCATAATCTGGCATGCCATTAGTTTAATTCGTGCGCACTAAAACGCAACAATAATGCGTTTTACCGACTTCTCTACTTGCCCAGCAACAGCCCGCACTCGCGGTGCTCTTCACCCTTGGTAGGATCGAAATAGTCGTGATTATCGGGAAGATCGTGAGCGGCTATGTATTGTTCCACATCCATTTCGTGCAGATGAAACATGGGTGCTACCCTTATCGTGTCACGGCTACCGAAAGTAAACACATCCAGGTTTTTGCGGTAGGCATTCTGGTCATGCCGTATACCATTCAGCCACACGTCAGGCTGAAGTTCCTGCAGTGCGCGGTTAAAGGGCTCCAATTTAACAATACGCGAGAACAAATCATGCTGTGCTGTATCCAGCGGCGGGATAGCTCCATGTACTGCCATATAGTGAGCCGCAGACATTTTTGGCGAATATACGTGTAAATTTAATTGCAGCTCTTCTACCAGCCGTTCCACATGCCGATAGGTCTCAGGTGTATTAAAACCGTGGTCTACCCAGATAACCGGAATATCCGCGCGCGGCTGCGTTACCAGATGCAAGAATGCCACCGCTAATGGGCGAAAATTGGTAAAGATTACCGGATTCTGAGCATGCTCCACTGTGAAGCGCATGATTTCGCTGGGTTTTTTATGCCGGAATTGCTCATTAAGCACAATCAAATCCGAATCGCGACTGAAAACCGGCGAATCCTCAATCAACCGGTCATTGACTAATTGTAAACTCATGCTTGTTTGTCTCCCAGGCTGGCACCAAACGGTTGAGCAATGCGAGGCTTGAGTATAGTGACTCCGCTATATAAGCAATAGGAATGAAAAATTATTTATATATAATTTTTTTGTTGGTCAATCCAGCTCTGTGGATTTATCAATTGATTGGCAAATAAAAGCACTGGGAATCGACAACGCCTTGGCTACCATCTCCAGTTCGTGTCTTTCAGCTTCGCTCACGCGACCATCAGCCCGTGCCATGATGCACAAATCATGCAAAACTTGCATGCATTGTGTCTGGGATGCTTTCTGCTTGACCTCTTGGGCCCGTTGCTCAACCGTCTGCTTGATTTTCTCTATATCGAGCTTGTCCGAGAACGCATATTTTCCAAAAAACTGCGCAAAGATCTCCAACTCTTCCTCAGAAATGCCGCTGGACGCATCGGCAACTTTAATCAAGCCGGCAAACAAGAGCCGCCGCATGGTTTCAGCGGTATCGGTCTTAGCTTCCAGGTAGCTGGGTTCCATCAAGCTTAACAATGATTGCACACCAATTTCCAAATCGTTTTTTGAACCGCTGCCGGTGTGCAATTCGGATTGCTCAAACAACTTCAATGCTTTAACCCGCAGGGGGCTGAATGGGTGGGTTGAGAACCAGTCAGATTGTGGTGCCCCCTGCCCTGGCTCGCTATCACCGACTTGCATGTCATCAACTTGCGCGACAAAATCATCAAGACTGAATTCGACCACCTTGGAAGTCAGGCCCGATGAAAGCTTGAACAGGGCATGGGCAACTGCATTCATGTTCTGCGCACAATGAGCACCGGCCCGATCCGCGGATATCTCCGCATAGCGTGACCACGCAAATAACTCCAGCGCGAGTTTTGGATCGGGACGCGCAGCCCCGCTTAAAAGGTAACCGATGGGAATAGCATGATGGTTGTATACGTGATGTCCCAGTTCATGCCCCATTACAAATTTCAGCTCTGGCGACTCAAAACCCTCCAGCAGGCTGGATGAAAACATCACATACAAGCGCTCGTCTTCAGGCTTGAAACAGGCTGCATTAAATTGGGGACTCGAGTAAACATAAATCTCAAGCGGCAACTTTACCTCTAATTTCTCGATACATTCATCCGCCATCCGTGCGATTTCCGGTGCCATGCCACTGGTAAGACGCACTGAAGTCGCCAGCAAACTTCGTCGGATACCAGTTGGCCCCTCAGCTTCATGTCGCTCTATCTGGTCATTAATTCGCTTTACATCCTGGTGTTTCTTCAGTTTCTCATACAGGGCAAGATCATTCTCACAACGAATCAATTCAGCGGACATCAGGGTTTCCCATAAAAAATTATTCTGTAACAGAGTCTACTACAGCTTATCAGCAATAAATTTGGTAATAGTACGCCGCGACGCTACTACTTCCCGCGTTATCCCATCGATGCAGTTATGCCGCAGTTTGCTGAATAACCTTAACTGAACATGATTGCCAAATGAACCCTCGTGGGGAGCGATTGCGATCGAATCATCGCGAGAGTGAAGCAGCAATGTTGAGGTTTTGCTATTGTTCAGGGCTGCCTTAGCGGCAATGCCTGCGCGGTAGACC
>JAHHOC010000219.1 GCA_018677115.1 Arenicella sp.
GATGTACCTACCCCTTAGCTATTTCAATAAGCGACCAGAATTATTGAAAATTTTGTCGCTTAGCTAAAACAGCAGGTTCTGAGATTCGCATTGAGCCTATCGATTCGCCCGACGATATCCGAGCGGAGTCATTCCCGTCCATTTCTTGAAGGCCCGGATAAAAGCGCTGGGTTCAGAGAACCCGACCATCATCGCTATCTCCTCAATCTTGTTTTTTTCGCTGAACAAAAGGTTAATAGCGGTATCCCGGCGGGTTTGCATTTTAATCTCCTTGAACGACGTATCTTCGGCCAGCAGGCGACGGTGCAACACCTGTTGACTCATCTGGAAATGCGCGGCCGCCTGTGTCAGGGTCGCTTCATAATTGCCCCGACGAATGTTCTTCTCCAGCCATCGCCGGACCTGGTCACTAATCGCGCGATAGTGCCTGGGTTGATAGAGCAATGACAAATTGGTACCACGCAGATAACTTTCAAGTGTGTCCGGCGTTTGCACAATATCCAGAGTTACGTATCGCGTATCGAACGTAAGCTGACAGATCGGTTGCCCATATTTTATTTCTGCACCGTAGAACAGGGCACGGTACTCGGCACTGTAGCTAGGCTCGGCAAAGTTCATCGATACAGAAATCAGCGGAATAAACTGACCGCTCAGCCAGCAGTGAAAACGATGAACCGAGGACAGCAATGCGACAACGCAATAATCGTTTAACGGACGGCTATTTTCGATAACACTTACATCGTAGAAAACTTTGCCGCCAGAGATCATCACCTCGTGGTGGTATGTGTTGGCAAACAAATTCCAGTAATGCGCGGTGCGCTTGATCGAGCGCTTGACCGTCTTGGCTCCGATACAGGCCCGGCACATCATGGCGAAACTGCCTAACGGTTGTTTACGCGCTGCCAGGCCAAGAAATTCATCATCCAGAATGCGCATAATTTCACGCGCGATAGCGGCAAACGATTCCAATGGCACACGGGTCTCCCCATGAGCGAGGGTCAGGCGCGAGACATTATTATTAGAGAGGATCTCATTGCAGTTGATTCCCTGCTGCTCCGCACCGGCAAGCAGCATTTCTACAAACACGCTGGAGACGGTTATCTCCCTCATACCCGATCCTGGCCGGTTGTTTTTGTCATCGATGCTGGATGTTGCAATTGGTAAGGTGTGCGGGACTTTACGCACATTTATTCGTCAAGAACGATATTTATTGTCAATTAATTCAATATTATATGTCATTTTTATCGTTTCGGCCGACGCGTAGAATACCGCCATCAGCAATATCACGTTTTATCGAGGAGCCCATGAGTAACGAAGCCTATATCTATGACGCAATCCGCACGCCACGCAGCAAGGGGAAAAACGACGGTACCCTGCACGAAGTAAAGCCCATTGATTTGGGTGCCGGGCTGTTGCGATCCATGCAGGAGCGCAATGATCTGGATACTTCTTACGTTGACGATGTGGTGATGGGTTGCGTTGCGCCGGTAGGCGAACAGGGCAGTGATATAGCCAAGATGATGGTGCAGAATGCCGATTGGGACGAATCAGTTGCCGGCGTACAGTTGAACCGCTTTTGTGCGTCCGGTCTTGAAGCAGTCAATACCGCCGCGCAAAAAGTAGCTTCCGGCTGGGAGCAGCTGGTTGTTGCCGGTGGCGTTGAAAGCATGTCGCGTGTGCCCATGGGTTCAGATGGCGGGGCTATGTCTGGTGACGCTGCGTTTGCCATCAAAACCAGTTTTGTGCCGCAGGGCATCGGTGCCGACACGCTCGCCACCCTGGATGGATATTCACGGGAAGATGTTGACGCCTTTGCTCTTGAATCACAAAAACGCGCAGCCAATGCTCGCGACAATGGCTGGTTCGATAATTCTGTTATTCCAGTGACGGACACAAATGGCGCAGTGATACTGGAGCGTGATGATTTCATCAAACCCGACTCGACAATGGAGGGTCTGGGCGCCTTGCGTGCCTCGTTTGAAGAAATGGGCAAATACGGATTCGACGATATTATTTTAAAAAAATACAACCAGCTCGAACGAATCAACCATGTACACACACCCGGCAACTCGTCGGGCATAGTAGATGGTGCCAGCGCGGTGTTGATAGGCAGTGAGCAGGCGGGTAAGGATCTCGGGCTCAAAGCCAGGGGCCGCATCGTGGCGGGCGCGATTATATCCTCTGATCCTATCATTATGCTGTCTGGTCCAGGCCCGGCAGCTAAAAAAGCACTAAAAACAGCCGGTCTGGCAGCGGACGATATTGACCTGTGGGAAATCAACGAGGCGTTCGCGTCGGTTGCCATGCGCTATATGAAAGACCTGGATATTGATCACTCCATAACCAATGTGAACGGGGGATCGATAGCCATGGGCCATCCGCTGGGCGCCACCGGGGGTTGCCTGGTCAGCACAATGCTGGATGAGCTGGAACGGCGCGATCTGCGTCGGGCCATGTTGTCACTCTGTGTCGGAGGCGGCATGGGAATCTCGTGCATCATCGAACGCGTATAAGCGCAAACCAATAAAAATCAGGATCAAAAAAATGAGTGTTTTTAAATACCACAAAGAGCAGGACGGCATCGTTACTGTCACTATGGACATGACCGGTCCGGTCAATGCCATGAACCAGGAATACCAGCAGGCCATGCACGAAACCATAGAACAACTGGAAGCGGAACAGGAGCTTACCGGTGTTATTTTTGCATCTGCTAAGAAAGTGTTTTTCGCCGGTGGTGATTTAAATGACCTGGTGAAAGCGGATCCGGACAACGCCGAAGGTTTTCGGCTCGGTGCGGAAGCCATGAAGGGGGATTTGCGCCGCCTGGAGAAATTGCCTGTGCCGGTGGTTGCGGCAATCAACGGGGCAGCACTCGGCGGAGGTTACGAGCTCTGCCTGGCCTGCAATCATCGCATTGCGTTCGATGATAAATCGGTACAGATCGGACTGCCTGAATGCTCCCTCGGATTGTTTCCCGGCGGCGGCGGTGTGGTGCGCATGACCAACTTGCTCGGCGTGGAAAAAGCCCTGCCCTTTATTCTTGAAAGCAAACGACTGGTGCCCGCCAAAGCGCTGGCAGCCGGCTTAATTGACGAGACAGTCGATTCACTTGAAGAATTGCTGCCCGCCGCCAGAGCGTGGATTTTGCAGAATAAGGATAATCAAGAGGCTGCGGTGCAGCCCTGGGATCGCAAAGGTTTCCGTATACCGGGAGGGGCAATTAATTCGCCAAAAAATGCCCAGCTGGCGGTGATGGGACCTACCATGCTGCACCAGAAAACCCGCGGTCTGCTGCCACAGGCGATTGCTGTCATGGACGTTGCGTTTCAGGCATCAATGTTGGATCTGGACACCGCACTGCGCATCGAAGGACGGGAGTTCGCACACGTAGCAACAGGCCCTGTTGCCAAAAATATGATTACCGCGTTTTTCTTTCAGCTCAACCAGATCAATGGTGGTGCCAGCAGACCTAAAAATGTGGAGAAAAACCCAACCCGCAAAGTCGGTATCCTCGGCGCAGGCATGATGGGTCAGGGAATTGCCTATGTGTCTGCCATGGCCGGGATTGAAGTGGTATTAAAAGACGTTTCGCAGGAAGCGGCTGAAAAAGGTAAAGCCTACTCGGAAAAATTGCTGACCAAGCGTATTGAGCGTGGCCAGATGGATGAAGCCGGAGCAAAGCGAGTGCTCGATCTGATAACACCGACTGCGGAAGACAAAGATCTGCAGGGATGTGATTTAATCGTAGAAGCGGTGTTTGAAAACATTGAGCTCAAACATAAGATAACCAAAGCCACTGAGAAATATCTGTCTGAGGATGGCGTCTGGGGATCCAACACCTCGACCCTGCCAATCACGCAGTTGGCTAAAGCGAGTGACAAGCCGCAGAACTTTGTCGGCATTCATTTCTTTTCACCAGTCGACAAAATGCCGCTGGTAGAAATCATTACCGGCGAAAAAACCAGTGATGAAGCACTCGCCAAGGCCTTTGATTACACCCAGCAGATTCGCAAAATACCGATTGTGGTTAATGACTCTTTGGGCTTTTTTACTTCACGGACATTTGGTACTTACCTTGACGAAGGTGCGCAACTGTTGGTGGAAGGTGTGCACCCGGTAAAAATCGACAGCCTGGGTAAAGCCATCGGTATGCCAGTCGGTCCGTTGCAGATTCAAGACGAAACCAGTCTGGAGTTAACCCGCAAGGCTCAGGAGACCTGGAAGGAAATGGGTGTGCTCGACAAATGGGGTGACGGCACGGTCATTCGTCGCGTGATCGATGACATGATTACCAACAATGGTCGTGGCGGCCGTTACCATGGTGGTGGATACTACGAGTACCATGAAGATGGCAGCAAGAATATCTGGCCGGGCTTATTCGATCTCTATTATGATGAGTCGGTGCACGTACCGGATGATGACATTAAAGACCGCCTCATGTTCCGCCAGGTCATTGAGGCGCTAAAATGTCTGGAATCAGGCGTGTTGCGGAGTGTCGCCGATGGCAATATCGGCTCGATTATGGGCATTGGTGCGCCACCCCATACGGGAGGCTTCATCCAGTACGTAAACACCTACGGCTTCGACAACTTTATTGCCCGCTGTGACGAGCTGTCAGCAAAATATGGGGACCGGTTCGATTGCCCCGATATTGTCCGCGAGCATGCTAAGTCCGGTGAGCTGTTTGCCTGAATTACGAAAGGAGCGATCATGGCAGAATATGACTTCATCAACTATAGCGTTTCTAACTCGGTAGCGACTATTGCCCTGAATACGCCCGCCAAGCTGAACGCTTTTCACCGGAAAATGCGCCTGGATCTGATCGAGGCGATCGGCCAGGCGGAAGCTGACGACTCGGTGCGTATAGTGATCCTTACAGGGGAGGGAAGAGCTTTTTCAGCGGGCGCTGACTTAACAGAACCCATGCCGGACGTCGATAGCTTTGTGGAAATTCACACCGCTGAGTACACAAGTTGGCTAATGACCATTCACAATTCCGAAAAGTTGTACATCAGTGCAGTCAATGGCGCCTGCGCCGGTATTGGTACCGCCGTTGCCATGAATTGTGACCTGATGATAATGGCTGAAGACGCTTATCTGTATCAGGCCTTTTCGGCAATCGGCCTGATGCCTGATGGTGGAGCAAACTGGCTGCTACTGCACAAGCTTGGTTATCAGCGCGCCATCGAGATGGCGATTGATGCCGGCCGCTTATCGGCTGAACAGTGTCTGGAGCTCGGCATTGCCAATAAAGTAGTAGCGCCTGACGAGTTATTGAGTGAGGCTCAGG
>JAHHOC010000239.1 GCA_018677115.1 Arenicella sp.
TTGTTGGCCAGCAATGCAGAAGCCAGACTGTCGCCACTGAACCCGCTGAGCGCGCGTCCATCCCAGCTGAAGTTAAGTGGCTGGCTCCTATCAATGCGCCCACCTTCAACAAGCCTCCTCGCGCTCACGGCTGTCTCCTTGCCGGGCTCATGGCTGTCTCCTTACCGGGCTCATGGCTGTCTCTCCTCAATTACACGGGCGATGCCATCATGTGCAGCTTTCACCGAATGGATTTGATGAGTGACAGTATCGCGTTCCACTACCAGCCACATCCGGCAGCCATTCACATGGTGCCAGGTTTCGAACTGATTACCGCGAATATTCTCGCGCATAAATACAGCGTCGTGCCATTCTTCAACCGATGCATCAAGTGCAGGATATTGGACAGACGCATCGCCACCATAAGCGAACTCACTGTGATCGCGTTCGCCGCAAAACGGGCAATTTATCCTGATCATGGTAATGCCTATCCGTGCAGTTTCGGGTCAGGCCCGGCGCCGCGTTCGTCAATATTAATGCCCTGTTCAAATCGCTGCAGTGAAAAATTTTCGATAGTCGGGTGTGGCCGGTCATTGGCAATCAGGTCGGCGAAATACCAGCCAGACGCCGGGCTGGCTTTAAATCCGCCATAGTTCCAGCCAGCATTCAGGTACAGGTTTTCAATCGGTGTTTTACAAATGAAGGGCGAGCCATCCATCGACATGTCCATGATGCCGGCCCAATGCCTCAGCAGCCGGACCCTTCCCAGACAAGGCAAAATGGATATTGCCGCCTCGCAGGTATCCTGCACAATCGGCAGATTGCCCCGCTGCGCATACGATTTGTACCAGTCAAGATCGCCGCCAAAAACCATGCCGCCTTTGTCAGATTGTGAAATATAAAAGTGGGCACCACCAACCCCGAACACAACGACCTGATCGAGCAAAGGCTTCAGGGGCTCAGACACAAAAGCCTGCAATTTGTGTGATTCAATGGGCAATTTCTCCATGCCGGCCATCTGCCATAGCCGCGAGCTGTTACCTGCTACTGCAAAACCGATTTTGGTGGCTTCGATTTCGCCACGGGAAGTATGCAAAGCAATGATGCGGCCATGTTCACGACGCACCGCGGTGACCTCGCAGTTCTGGATTATATCGACGCCCAACTGATCCGCTGCTCGCGCATACCCCCAGGCAACGGCATCATGGCGTGCAGTGCCGGCGCGCCGTTGCACCGCGGCACCGGTAATAGGAAAGCGCGCATTATGGTAATTCAAATGCGGCACTTCCTGTTGCAGAGTGGCCAGGTCCCATAACTCAGCATCGGTTCCAGTCAGGCGCATAATATTATAACGCCGGGCAGCTGCATCGCGCGCGGCCGGGCTATGCAGCAGAGAGATATGCGCCCGCTGGCTGAACATCACATTGAAGTTCAACTCATGGCTCAGGTTTTCCCAAAGCTTGAGCGAATGCTCATAGAACTGCCGGTTGACCGGCATCATGTAATTGGAGCGCACGATGGTGGTGTTGCGACCGGCATTGCCGCCCCCGAGCCAGCCCTTTTCCAATACTGCGATGTTTTTCAGGCCATGATTCTTTGCCAGGTAATAGGCGGTGGCCAGACCATGCAGGCCGGCGCCGACGATCACGATATCGTATTTTTTTGCGGGCTCGGGGTCTCTCCAGGCCCGTCCCCAGTTGTTCTGGCCAGACAAACCGTTTTTGAACACACTCCACGCAGAGTATCGCGTCATTAATTAAAACCCGGGTTTGATCCTTCGGCCAACATCAGACCTTTACTTGTCATGTAACCGATCAAAATCATAACGCCTCCGTCTGGGGTAGGCAATGTAAGCCTATGAACTGGTCGCGTACAAGCAAATAGCTGGAATTTAAGCAATATTTTGTTATCAGAAACTGATCGCCAGGGTTTCCTTAACGGTTTCCATGACCGCGATGCTGGTCGAGTCGCTGACCCCCGGCAAACCCAGCAGTTCCTCCTCCAGCAGATCTCGGTAGGCCGCCATGTCCTTTACCCGCGCCTTAACCAGAAAATCAAAACTACCAGTCACCAGATAGCACTCCTGTACCGAGCTCAATCGCTTAATTGCGACGCGGAAGTCCTCGAAAGCTTTTTTGCTGGTTCGGTCAAGACTTACCTGTACAAACACCACCAGACCGACGCCGAGCCGCTGGGCACTTAAATTTGCCGAGTACCCCTTGATAAAGCCATCGCGCTCCAGTTTGCGTACTCGCTCAATACAGGGTGGAGTGGTCAGTCCTACCTGCTTGCCTAAGTTGGTATAGGAAATCCTGCCATCTTGCTGCAATACCTCCAGAATATTGCGGTCATAATTATCCAGTTCCAGTGCTTTTTTCATTAATAAAAATATCAAAAATGTTTTATAGGCATAAATTTTACTAAAAATAGTCAATAAATACTTAAAATATATCGCAATAAAATCTCATATAGATAAAAAGAAACTTAACCAATTAAGCCATTGCGCGTATTATTTTTATTTCCCGCTGCCTGTTAATCGGCAAATCAGATCGGAGGTTTTACATGAAAATTGGCGTCCCGAAGGAAATCAAAAATCACGAATACCGGGTTGGTTTGAGCCCGGCCAGTGTCAAAGAGTTGGTCCACCATGGCCATCATGTCACTATTGAAACGGGTGCCGCTGCTGGAATAGGCAGGAGCGACGACGACTACCGCGCCGTGGGTGCGAGCATCAGCGAGACTGCTGAGGCGATTTTTGCCGAGTCGGAAATGATCGTCAAAGTGAAAGAGCCGCAGCCCGGCGAGTGCAGGCAACTTAGCCAGGGCCAGCTTCTATTCACCTATTTGCATTTGGCTCCGGATCCGCAACAAACACAGCTGCTGCTTGAATCAGGTGTGACTGCCGTGGCCTATGAAACGGTGACCGGTCCGGACCATAGCCTGCCGCTGCTGGCACCGATGAGCGAGGTGGCAGGACGCTTGGCGGCGCAGGCCGGGGCTCATTGCCTGGAACGCGCACAGGGAGGCATTGGCATTTTACTGGGCGGCGTCCCTGGCACAGAACCGGCACATGTGCTGGTAATTGGAGGCGGCGTAGTTGGAGCCCAGGCTGCTCATATCTGCTGCGGAATGGGAGCTAATGTAACCATTCTGGATCGCTCGATTCCACGCCTCCGCCAGCTCGATATTGAGTTTGACGGCAGGGTCAATTGCGTCTATTCAACCAAGGAAGCGATCGAGAAGTATGCCCTGGCGGCTGATCTGCTGATAGGTGCAGTGTTGCTGCCCGGGGCTTCGGCGCCTAAACTGGTCGGCAGAGATCTTATCAAGCGAATGAAAACCGGCTCGGTTGTAGTCGATGTGGCGATTGATCAGGGAGGTTGCCTGGAAACTGCAAAAGCTACCACTCACGAAGACCCGACCTATGTGGTTGACGGCGTGGTTCACTACTGTGTGGCCAATATGCCCGGTGCAGTTCCGCAAACCTCAACCTATGCATTGAATAATGCCACCCTGCCGTTTACCTTGAGTCTTGCCAATCAGGGCTGGCGCAAAGCGATGCAGCAGGATGAGCACCTTCTGCACGGACTTAACGTGCACGAAGGTAAATTGTATTATGAGGCGGTTGCTGCGGCACAGGGTCTCGAATCCTACGATCCACACACACTCATGTAGTAGCAAAGATCAGGCGATCATCTACATTTGATTGATTTGCCGCGCCTTATATGTGGGCCCGGTCATCGGGATTTAGTCCCTGTCAGGGCCTCTTGAATACCAGCACCTTGATCAGTGAGACCGCCATCAAGGCCATGACCAGCGAAAACGGCAGTGCGCCGATAATCATCGCTGAGCGCAGCGCTCCCATACCTCCCGCAGTTAACAGCACTGCAATTACGGCGGCGAAAATCAGGCCCCAGATGGCCACATGCTTGGCGTGTTTCTGCGATTCGTTACCCGCTGAGGCCAGCGTATTGATAATCAAAATGGCAGAGTCGGCTGAGGTTACCAGGTAGGTAGACAGCAGTAACACAATGATGGCTGACATGCCTATCGCCAATTCAGGCGATAGAATCAGGTTGATAGTGCGGAATAATTGCGCGGAAATATCAGCGTTGACGATTGAGCCTTGCGCGACGCCGCTCAATTCCAGATCTATAGCGCTGCCACCGACCAGGGCAAACCAAGTGAAGCACATAATGGAAGGTACGATCATGGCGCCTAAAACGTATTCACGGATTGTGCGTCCCCGCGAAACCCGTGCCAGAAACAGGCCTACAAACGGGGCAAAGGCAATCCACCATGCCCAGTAGAATATCGACCACGCGCGCTGCCAATCGACCAACGCTCTGCCGGTTTCAGTGCTTTGATCGGTCCACACAGTGAACGATGCTCCAGGCAGAACAGTCAGGTAATCCCAGATACCGAGAAAAAATGATTTCGCTGCGAACAGGGTTGCACCCAGCACTGCGAAAAAGGCCAGCAGGAAAAACGACAGGCCCATGTTGAGATTTGATAGCCATTTAATGCCGCGTTGCAAACCGGACATTGCCGAGGCTGTGCTGGCTAACATGATGAAAACCAGTGCGGTCAGTTGCGCGGCGAGGGTGGGCTTGCCCTGACCGCTGGTCATCCACTCTGCACCAGTGATATTGAATACGCCGGAAGAGAATTGCGACACACCATAGCCGATAGTGACACCGACACCAATGACCGTGGCCAGAATCGCAACCACATCAACCACATGTCCGAGCGGGCCGGAGACGGCATTGCCAAACAATGGCTGTAGCGATGAGCGGATGGTTAAAGGTAAGCCCCGGTTATAACTGAAGTAGGCCAGCGACATACCGATGATGCCGTAACAGCCCCAAGGCGTTAGCCCATAATGTAAAAATGCCCACTTGTAGGCATTGCGTACATTTCCGGCAGTTTGTCCTTCGGTGAGACCAAGAATCGTATCCGGATTCTGGGCAAAGTGAAAAATCGGCTCCGCAGTAGAATAGGTCAGCATACCAACGCCGATGCCGGCCCCGAACATCATTGCGAACCATGAGAAAGTGGAAAATTCGGGCTTTTCACCCTCTTTCCCCAGAACAACTCTGCCAGTACCCGGCCAAAGCGCTAACACCAGGCATACGATAAGATAGAAAGCCGTGACATATACGTACCAGCCGCCGAATTCTTCATTGGTCCAGTTCTGCACCTCGAGCAGCACTTCACCGGCATATTGCGGATATAACCCCGCCCAGACAATCAACATACCGATCAGCACTTTGGGGCAGATGACGACTACTTTATTAAAACCTTCGTAGAAGCCGGAGCGGGCAACATTAATTGGCAGTAAACTGTTTTCAGCGATCTGGTTTGCGGGCTGGCTGGTGCTCATACAAGTTATTATTTCCTGTTCTTATTAGGGGAGGGGCTTGCGCTGATTGACAAGATAAGGGCATGGTATACCATACCGCGTCTATTAATTTAAGCCAAAAGCGACTACGCTTGCCGCGTTTGCGTTTTGACAATAAACAATAAGCTGCGATTTAGAATGGCCAAAGAGATTGATCAAAAAGAATTTCGCAATGTACTCGGTTCATTCGTGACCGGCATCACTGTGGTCACCACGCGCACACTCGATGGCGAATTGATCGGGTTCACTGCAAATAGTTTTACTTCGGTGTCGTTGGACCCACCGCTGATTTTGGTGTGTCTGGCACGTAGTTCCGGTAATTTGGAGGCGTTCCAGAATAGTTCCGGTTTTGCGGTCAACATTCTCTCGGTTGATCAACGCGACATATCCAATACCTTTGCGTCTAAGGTTCCTGACCGTTTTGCCGGTCTGGACGTTACCACAGCCGCTACTGGCAGCCCGATTCTCAACGACTGCGTGGCGTGGCTGGATTGTGAGATGTATGAAATCCTGGATGGCGGCGATCATATCATTATGCTCGGTCGTGTGGTTGATTTCGAAGACCATGAAAAGAACCCATTGGGATATCACCGCAGCGCCTATGTGAATTTTGGTCTCAGCAAGGATGCGGCGATTGCAGCGGAGCATGCGGACAGCGCCACCGCGGTGGGTGCTTTGCTTGAGCATGATGGAAAAATCCTTCTGTTCAAAGATGAAAATGGCCAGCTTGATTTACCTGCGGCACAACATGTGGGTGGCGATGACGGGTTGCTGGAAAAACTCGCAGCCATCGGACTGGAGGCAGAAATCGGCTTTCTGTTTGCCGTTTTTGAAGACCCGAAACGCGGCGGAACCTTCACCTGCTATCGGGGTACTACTCACGGCGAAATCAATTCCGATGAGGCAGCGTGGTTTGATTTGAACGATATTCCATTTGCCAAAATTGATGATGCTGCGGTCAGCAGCATGGTGCGCCGTTATATTGAAGACCGCAAGATTGATGCTTTCGGCCTGTTCACCGGAGACAGTGAATCGGACAACGTCGGCATTCTTTCCGACTGAAATATCCAGTATTGTTCGCCACCATGCTCGACCGGCGGCGCAATCGATTTAGCCCAGACTTGATTGGTAGGCAAGTATCGCTGCAGTCAGGTCTTCCAGAGCAGTGCCAACCGATTTGAATACGGTAATTTCATCAGCTGACTGCCGACCTGCCTGAGTGCCCCGTGTCAGTTCATACAGATCCGCAACAATATCTTCCATGTCGATAATCCCTGCCTGCAGCGGTTGGATTATGTCGCCCGCTTCTTCCAGAGCCCCTTCCCGGGTATCCACAAAAATTTTTGCCCTGCGCATAAGTTCATCATCCGATTCACGCATACTGGGCCTGAACGCACCAACCAGGTCCACATGACAACCCGGCTTGAGCCATTCTCCCTTTAGCAAAGGTGACTCGGCCAGCGTCGCACAACTGATCACATCTGCCTCGCCGGCACAAGCAGCCAGACTCTCCACAACTTCGATCTCAGCTCCTGTCTGCGCGATCTCCTGTGCCATCGCTTCGGCGCGCTGCCGATGGCGACCCCATATTGTTATTCGATTTATTGGTCGTACCGCAACATGCGCCTGAATAAGATGGCGCGCAAGACCACCGCAACCGACCATC
>JAHHOC010000245.1 GCA_018677115.1 Arenicella sp.
ATTAATGCGTGCCATGCTGAATCATGTGGAAATTACTCAGCAGGGATTCGGGCAATACACTCACCGTCTCGCGGCACAAACCCCGAACAGACAAATAAAATACCATGTGGAACGTAGCCGGGCTCTCAGCAGAAGATTAATCAGGGCGCAAAACCAGCAATTGCACAACACTGGAAAACGGCTGGCGTCACTTGGCGACCAATTGCAGTTGGTTAGTCCTTTGGCAACTCTGGGCCGTGGATTTTCTATTGCACGCGATGAGCAGGCAAACATCCTGCGCGATGCGACTCGACTAAAGCCTGCCGATAAAATTGATGTGCAACTGCAGTCTGGTTCTGTTGAATGCGAAGTGCTGCGGATCAAACAGTAATTACA
This sequence comes from Arenicella sp., assembly GCA_018677115.1. Taxonomy (GTDB): domain Bacteria; phylum Pseudomonadota; class Gammaproteobacteria; order Arenicellales; family Arenicellaceae; genus Arenicella. The sequence continues at coordinate 376 of JAHHOC010000245.1, forward strand.
CTGCCATGCGGCCTTATTTAAAGTTTCTTCTAATGTACCTGCTAGGCTCTTACCTTACTCCTGCATTGGGCCAAACTAACGATGATCGCCACAACTATCCTGGTGGTATCGCTGATCTGATTCTGGAGAAAAAATCCACCCGGCTTCCAGAAATAAAATACGGCATAAGAGAACCGGCGACCCTGGATCTTGGCGACCGTTGGCGAGTACTGATTGGCATAGAATTAGACACCCTGCCGGGCGAGTACGTGGTTTATGTGAAGCCGGCTGGCGAGGACAGCTCTGCATATACAGAAAAGTTTTCCGTGGTGCAGCGCGTCTACCCGATCAAGGATCATCGCAACCTGCCCGCAGCTCGCCTGGAATATGATCAATTCAGCGAACTTGACTACGAAAACAGCAATCAACCCGAACTGCCTCTGGTATTTCCGGTTAACTTGGTTGATCAATGGTCAGACGATTTTGGCCACCTGATTGAAGAAACGCCTGAATCGCTCGTGGCGCAGAACTATATTTCATTGACAACCACCGCTCTCACCACCGTGCTGGCTCCCCAAAATGCAATCGTGAGCCGGATTGTTGCTGATGAAGACGACTATGCAACTGTATTTCTGGATCATGGTCGCGGACTGTACAGTATTATCTCAGGAGTTGATGACCTGGTGGTCGAGGTGGGTAATGGCGTAGTTGCCGGCGCCGTTATAGGCAAGTTGCCTGGCAACAGTTCGTTTGACAGGCCACATACAGTAACATGGCAATGCACGTTAAACGGCGTGTACATTAACCCGCTGATTCTTACTATCCTGTAAATAATAAATTTCCGTTGTGAGTTAAAATAAGGCCGCATGAACATTCAACATTCGTGGATAGTGCTTAGCATACTCAGTGTTTTCCCTTTGCAAGCATACTCGCAGCATGTTGAATCGACTGAGGTAGCCATCAACAAGATCAATTTCGCACAGGTATCAATCGCTGATAAGCGGCTGCATTACGCCTTTGCCGGCGATCCGCGTCAATTAGGGGTAATATTTGTACATGGTACACCTGGTAGCTGGCAGGCATTCCGACAATACCTGGAACATGACGAGTTGCAGAAAGATTTTTTCCTGGTGTCGGTTGACCGCCTCGGCTGGGGTAAATCAACCCTGCCGAGCCGGCAGGTCGATGGAGATTTTGAGTTACAGTCACGGTCTATTGTCGCGGTAATGGACGAGTTCCCGGACAAAAACTGGATAATTGTCGGTCACTCACTGGGCGCATCGCTCGCTCCGAAAATTGCATTGCACGCACCACAACGTGTTGCCGGATTGTTATTGCTGGCAGGTTCGCTCGACCCCTCGCTTGGAAAGCCGCGCTGGTATAACCGCGCGGCACATACATGGGTGGCGAAACGGTTAATTCCGGCCAGCCTGGTTCGCTCTAACAATGAAATAATGTCCCTGTCGAATCAACTTGCAACGATGTCAGCAGAAATAAGTGACACCGAACTTGCCGCCCGATTGGTGGTGATACAGGGCCACAAGGATAATCTTGTGTCACCGCGTAATTCCCGCTATGCAGAGAAAAACTGGCAGCACAACTTCGCCGACATCAGTCTGATCGAATTACCTGATGCCGGCCATTTCTTACCCTGGCGACAGACCAACCTGGTGCTGGAACAAATCCGCAAACTGGCAACTTCGCACTGAGAAAGTTAACACAGCGCTGCGGATTTCTTATTTACGGATCCTTCGCGACTCCCTTTGTTTATTGGCGCGTGCCGATTTGGCGGACTTCTGGTAAGGGTTTGCCGAGGATTTAAAGCTCAGCTTCACTTTGGTGCCGACCAGCTTGAACTCTTTTTCAAAAGTATTGGACAAATACCGCCGGTAAGTTTGCGGCAGTTTTTCCAGCTGATTACCATGGATTATAATATGTGGGGGATTCATCCCACCCTGGTGGGCAAACTTCATCTTGATACGGAAATTTCCAACCATCGGCGGTTGTCGCTTCTCCTCGGCCTGTTTCAGTATACGGTTGATTTTACCAGTGCCCATATCCACCATGGCACTGGCATACAGGCGATCAACCAGCGGCATAATTTTATTGATCCCCTTGCCAAATTTAGCGGAAATAAACTCGATCGGTATATTTCCCATATGGGCAAACTTGCGTTCTATCTGTGCCTTTATCTGATCCCGTTGATATTGACTCATTCCATCCCACTTGTTAATCAGGATCATTAACGAGCGGCCACTGTCAAATACGAGATTTACCAGCCGGTTGTCCTGATCGACTATGCCCTCCTGTGCATCAAAAACCACTGCGACCACCTGTGCCATTTCGACTGCACGAATAGTCTTCATCACTGAAAAATGCTCTATGCGATCATCCACTCTGGATTTTTTTCGCATTCCGGCTGTGTCTATTAAGACATATTCCTTGTCGGCAAATTTAAATGGGACATGAATACTATCGCGGGTAGTTCCCGGCATGTCGTACACCACCACCCGTTCCTCACCAACCAGGCTGTTTACCAGTGTAGATTTTCCGACGTTGGGGCGCCCGATGATGGCCAGTTTCGGGACGCCTTCGGGAATATGGTACTGGGGCTCATGCTGTGCATCGCGTCCCGTGGTTTCATCAAGGATGCGATTAATCAATTTTGTAACCCCATCGCCATTCTTGGCACTGACGCTACGCGGCTGACCCAGGCCCAACTGGTGGAAATCCGCGGCTATTATTTCTTTTTCCAGCCCCTCCACTTTGTTGATCGCGAGATAGACATCGATGGAAGAATTGGATCTCAATTGCCTGGTAATTTCATGATCTACCGGCGTTGCGCCTTGCCTGCCATCGACGATGAAAATTACCGCGTCGCTATCCTGTAAAGCCTGGTCCACCTGATACTTCATCAGGCTGTGGATTTCTTCGTTGTCGGGTTCGATGCCGCCGGTGTCAACAATCCAATACGGATGATCACCTATCCGGCCTACCCCGACCATGCGGTCACGGGTGACGCCGGGTCGATCGTCCACTATGGCGTCCCGACTCCTTGTCAGACGATTGTAAAGCGTTGACTTGCCGACGTTAGGGCGTCCAACGATGGAGATGATCGGCCTTGGTGGCGCGCTCTCGGCGATTTTTTGTGGCTGGTCAGTTTGATCCATGGTAAATGCGCAGCATCAAATTTCGCTGGACCTGCTGCGGTCACAGGGTTTCTGTGCAGGCTAAGCGTCCTTAGTGATAATACTGACCGACTGCAGGTTGCCGCTGCTGTCGATAAAATAGATGTTGCTGCCTTCTACTATCGATTCGCCTACAATCGTTTTTGCCCCGAGCCCGTGCTTACCAACAAAGTTTCCATCGCTCTTGTTAAGTATATAAATGGTGCCATCGCCATCGGACACTAAAACGTGTTTCCCGGTGGCTATCGGCGCACTCACATCGAACAGGCGCAATCCCTGTTGCGACCAGACCTTTTGTCCATCAGTTCGGTCGATTTGGTGCACCACACCCTTCTTGTCACTGATATATAAGTGTGCCGCGTCATAGGCCAACGCATTGAATGAAGAAACGTCGACGCTCCATTCAATACGTTGCTCCTGGATATTCAATGCATGCGTCACTTCCTGATAAGAACTGACATAAATGTAATTGGACACCAGCAGCGGATTAGTATCGATATCTGATAAGCGGTCTATTTCACTGCTGCCGCGCGCGAAGGAAATTGGGAAATCCCATAGTGCCCGACCATTCTTGGCTTCCACAGCAGCCAGGGTTCCGTCTGAAAAGCCGGTAAAAACCACGCCGCCATAGAGTAGTGGCTTGGAATCGCCACGCAAGGTTAATTTTGGTAGCTGTCGACTTATAGTCCACAATATCTCGCCATCAAAGGCAGTCATTCCGAATACTTTGCCGTCCCCGGCTCTAGCTACAACGATATCCCGATCTATAGCCGGGCTGGCAAGAATCTCACTGCTTAATTGCCGTTGCCATGACACCGAACCGTCCTCCTGAT
>JAHHOC010000248.1 GCA_018677115.1 Arenicella sp.
CTCTTCGGCGGTGCACCGACGGGCGCAGCGTCCATTGGCCTGCGTCCGGAACAGATCGTCCATGGCCAGGGAGAAGATTGCAAAGTAATCCGCGTTGAGCATCTCGGCGACCAGACACGTCTGCACCTGTCGATTAAAGGTCACGACCTGATCACGGTGACAGATGCTCACACCAAATTAAAAGGCGGCGAAGATCTGAAAATTCAGCCAAAAAATGCGTTTTATTTCGATCGCGATGGCGCGCGTATCAACTAACTGGAGAAAATAATGGCTCAGTTTATCAACAGTAAAGAAAACATTGTTACCGAAGCCGTGGACGGCGTGGTCGCTGCATCGGGTGGTAGGTTGGCGCGCCTCGACGGGTATCCACACATCCGGGTTGTGGTGCGCAACGATTGGGACAAATCAAAAGTCGCCTTGGTATCCGGCGGCGGTTCCGGGCATGAGCCAGCCCATGCCGGTTTTGTCGGACCGGGTATGTTAACCGCGGCGGTTTGCGGAGATGTCTTTGCCTCGCCAAGCGTCGATGCGGTGCTGGCAGGCATTCTAGCAGTCACGGGTCCATCGGGATGTCTGTTGATCGTCAAGAACTATACCGGTGACAGGCTCAATTTCGGACTAGCGGCGGAACGTGCCCGTGCCTTCGGTCTGAATGTCGAGATGGTCGTCGTCGATGACGATATTGCGCTGCCTGATCTGCCTCAGGCGCGCGGTGTTGCGGGCACCCTTTTCGTGCACAAGATTGCTGGTGCACTGGCTGAAGTTGGCGCTGATCTGTCAACCCTTGCAGCGGCGGCCAGGAAAGTGATATCTGGCTTGAAAAGCATCGGCATGTCGCTCGACACCTGCACGGTACCCGGATCACCTAAAGAGGATCGAATTCCAATAGGCATGGCTGAACTGGGATTGGGTATTCATGGTGAAGCCGGTGTGGAGCAGGTTGCCTTCAACGGCGCCAGGGATGCCGTTTCCGCAATGGTCTCGAAATTGAGCGTTAACCTGGAAAACAAAGCGCATATCGCGCTGGTCAACAATCTCGGAAGCGCAACCGTGCTGGAAATGTCGGTCGTATTGTATGAACTCATCAATTCTGAAATCGGCGACAGGATCAGTCATGTCGTCGGCCCGGCATCGATGATGACTTCACTCGACATGAAAGGGTTTTCTATCTCGCTTTATCCGGCTGATACCCAGCATATCGAATTACTAGCTACCCCGACGCCGTTGAATGCCTGGCCTGGCATCAGCTTGATTCAGCCGGTCACCAGCCTGGCGTTGCCCGATGGCCTGACGCCGATCGCGCCACTGGCATCTGAACACGAGCCCACTCGGCAATTCCTGATCGATTGCTGCAGGGTTTTGATCGAGGCGGAATCTGATCTCAATGCGCTTGACACCAAGTCCGGCGACGGTGACACCGGCTCAACGCTCGCCGGCGCCGCACGTGCACTGATCGACGCGATGGAACGGTTACCGTTGGCAGATCACACCCAGTTGTACCGGGCCATTGGCCTCGAACTGAGCCAGACCATGGGTGGTTCTTCGGGGGTCCTGCTGGCTATCTTTTTCGCCGCCGCGGGCGACGGTGCATCGAGTGGCTTGCCGATGCGCAAGGCGCTAAAGGCGGGTCTCGATCGCATGCAGGAAATAGGCGGTGCACAGATCGGTGATCGCACGATGGTTGATTCATTAGCACCTGCGCTCGAAACGCTGGATAACGGATTGTCGGATGCGGCAGCAGCAGCCCGTGCGGGCGCCGACCACACCGCTACCATCATCAAGGCCCGGGTTGGGCGAGCCTCCTATCTCAGTGCACAACAGCTTGAAGGCCACAACGATCCAGGTGCCGAGGCGGTGGCTCGCCTGTTTGAGCATCTCGCAAGGTAACAGAAGCGAGGCGCATGACATTCGAACTTAAAGCAATAAATTAGAATGCCAGTTTTGTGCCCTATTAACTGACGTTTTCAGCTATTTACTGGCCCAAATGGAAACGGAAAGCGCGTAAGTAACTGATTTTATTAAATTAGAAAATACAAGCCTGACTGAAAATCCACCTGCCGGTGATGAGTGCGGACCCCCGGGGTGCCGGGCGGTTGATTCCGCTCCTGGCACCAATCACTCTTCCAGTAACATCCAACAATATTCAATAATCAATACTAGTCATGTTCGTGAGCCTTATCTCGTGGCCGGCGGGTTTGCACGGCGTATCCGTTCTATTTGGCTCCGCGAAAAACGTGGTCTGTCCCCTAATCCAATCATGAGTCAGTTCTGTGACCGGTTTCACAGTGTGACTTCCGTCACAAAAAATCCGGGTTTTTCAGCCTGAGGGCAGGGAAAATAAGGGTTTTCGCCCTAATAAGCTTCAAATTTGAACTATAAGTATTCTCCTTAGACGTTAATCCGTACAGAGGACCAAATTGGCCAAATCTGTTTTGTTGATCATCGACGCAGGCCATTTGGCGGACAAAAACACTCCGGGTCTGTTTTCTACTTCGGAACTACTCAATAAGCCAGGGAGGCTTAAGCGCAAGAGTTTGCCACGCCAAAGCCTGCCGCAACCATCACTCGTCGCTGGAGACTGAGTGATGCATGACGGTATTTATCTCGGTTATATCGGCCTCAGCGAACTCGAAGCCAAGGTGCTGAAAAGCATTTTTACGCTAGCGCCTCAGCTCA
>JAHHOC010000261.1 GCA_018677115.1 Arenicella sp.
GACATTCCCACAACGGTATGGAACGATCCATCACCGGCTCATGCAATTGTGCTGCCAGCGCGTAAAGCTGCTTTTGCTTTAATACTTTTTTTGAGCTGTGATAGAACAGGTGATCGTAGATATCGAAAGAAGACGATTGCTTCCAACTGGGCCCGCCGATCGATTTGAAGTTTATCAGGTGATCAAACGGTGGTTTTACCTGATCGTGGCTCGCCAGTTCCAGGTAAAAGTCCCTCACCCAGCTCGGCTTGCTGCGCGGCGGTTTTTTAAACAGGAACAGGCCGGCCACATGCTTGGGCGAGTTTTCTGATTCAGTGATGAAAAACGCCAAGTCTAGAAACGATAATCGGTTCATCTAATTGTTCTGTATTATGGTTAGTTCACTATTAACTATAGGTAGCGATTTGAGTAATGTCCAATACTGCGCCTGTGTATGGCCGGTTGTTCAATCGAGCGAAGGCGGGGCAAAATATTTGAATTGAATGATTTAATTTACCTATACTACTTAGCTACCGGTTTCGCAGGCAGCAGACAACCTGATAACTCAACTAACTCAATACAGGAGCCACTATGGCTGATAGCAAGAAACGAATCCTCATCGTCGGCGGTGGCACCGCCGGCACTACAGTTGCCGCCAGCCTGATGCGGCACAGCGGTGGAACGCAACTGGACGTGGCGATTATTGAGCCTTCCGAAGATCACTACTACCAACCCGCCTTCACTATTGTCGGCGCGGGTGCTTACAAGCTCGATAAGACGCGCAGGAAACAACAAAACCTGATTCCTCGGGGTGTGGAATGGATCAAGGGCAAGGCCGCCAGCTTTGACCCTGAAAACAATTCGCTGACACTTGATTCCGGCGCAGAGTTGAACTACGACTACCTGATCGTGTGTCCCGGACTGGAATTAAACTGGGACAAAATCGAAGGCGCGGCTGCCTTGGGCACACGCGGGGTTTGCAGCAATTATTCTTCCGAACATGTGGAATACACATGGGAGTGCCTGCAAAACCTCAAACCCGGAGCCAAAGCCCTGTTCACGCAGGCCCCGTTACCGTTTAAATGCCCCGGTGCACCGCAAAAGATTGCTTACCTCACTGCGGACTACCTGCGTAAGAAAAATCAGCTTGAAGATAGCGAAGTGCATTTTTTCACCGCTGGGCCGGCCATGTTCGCGGTGCCGTTTTTCGCCAAAGAACTGGATAAGGTGGCGGCCGGTTATGGCATCGATGTGCACTTCCAGCACAACCTGGTGGCAATCGACGCAGACAATAAGCGCGCCACCTTCAAGGTAGTCGGCGGCGACAATGAAGGTGAAACCGTGGTTATGGATTACGACATGCTGCACTTCACACCCTATCAATCTCCACCACAGGCAATCCAGTCCAGCCCGCTGGCCAACGAGGGCGGTTATGTGGATATTGACCAGCACAGCATGCAGCATAACAAGTACAGCAATGTATTCGCGCTGGGCGATGCGGGGTCTACACCCAATTCCAAAACCGCGGCGGCAGTGCGCAAACAGTCACCGGTGGTGGTCAAAAACCTGTTGGCAGCCATCAATGGTGATGCACTCGAAGCGCATTACGACGGTTACGGTTCCTGCCCGTTAACCACCGCCTACGGCAAAGTGATCATGGCTGAGTTTACCTACGGGGGGAAGGTAACACCGACTTTCCCGCTGGATCCAAGCAAAGAACGCTGGATCAACTGGTGGATCAAAGTCACCGGCCTGCCGATGTTTTACTGGAGCTATATGCTCAGGGGTTATGAGTGGTTTTTCAAACATAACACCAGTTACGTCGAACCGGAGTAGTTGAGAAAAACAGCGCCTTGATCGCCCCGGCGGCCGCCGTCACGCTAACTGCAGGTTTTCAGTCCACGATATTTTCGCCACCGTCTTCCAGCTTGGCCGGGCGACTCCAGTAATTGTACTGGGGGGTGAATTCATCGGTGGTTAGTCCGGCCATGGCCAGAAAGCTCCACAACGAACAATACAGGTCGCCGGGCCCGAAGGTAGCGGAATTTGAACGCAGAATCTTGTCATCCTGCAGGTGATAACACACCACCCCCGGCATATTGCTGGCGTCAGCAACCACGGTTTGTTCAGCGATGTAGTCGCCGCCGCCGTGTGAGGCCATGCGAAACCGCCATCCCCTGGAATTAGCGAAGCGCTTCTGGGTGTGCGGGTCATCTTTAGATGCCATAACTACCGACATGGCCGATTCTAGATGCGGCAGAAAGCCATTCAGCCCATCGCCCCAAACCGTGCAATAGCGGCAACCCTGGCCCATATTATGGATCATCAGCAGTGTGTCACTGTCGGCGAACAAGTCTTTCAGCGACACCTCGCCGCTCAGGGTAGCAAAGTAATAATTCGCGATTTCGACTCGGTCCGCATCTTGCTTCAGCTTATGCAACTGAAGTGTTTTTTCGTACAGTTCGGTCTCCAATTCTGCAATTGTCTGCTCGCTCATTCGAACTCTCCGTTTAGTGGCTGGTATCCAATGTCATAGCAATCAATTGCGGTTGATTCCACAAATTTGATCCACGTTGATGAGCATTGTTGCAGTCAGCCATTATCGAGCCGCCCCCGACT
>JAHHOC010000272.1 GCA_018677115.1 Arenicella sp.
GCCTATGCCGCCTATGTGGCGCGGTTGACCCGTGGCGGCATGCTGGAGGTAATGAGCCAGGACTATATCCGCACCGCCCGTGCCAAAGGATTGCCGGAGCGGGTGGTGATAGCCAAGCACGCGTTGCGCGGCGGATTGATTCCAACTATTGCCTTCCTGGGCCCAGCATTTGCCGGCCTGCTGGCAGGATCATTTGTGGTGGAAACCATATTCCAGATTCCCGGGCTCGGCCGCTTTTACGTGCAGGCCGCGTTTAACCGCGATTACACCATGATTCTCGGCACCACTATTTTTCTCTCCACCCTGATTATCATTTTCAACCTTATTTCCGACTTGTTGGCTACCTGGATGAATCCCAAGCTCCGTCATCAGATGCGGGGTAGCCACTGATGAGTATTGAATTGACTGTGCAGGCAGAGAAGGGCACTTCACTGTGGGCGGATGCGTGGATTCGCCTGAAGAAGAACCGGCTGGCCACCGCGGGCCTGTGGGTTGTATTAACCCTGATCGTGATCGCTATCCTGACTCCGTGGATTGCGCCCTATGGTTATGAGGCACAGAATCTGGAACTGGGGGCAACGCCGCCATCGGCGCAACACTGGCTGGGCACCGATATTTTCGGACGCGACCTGTTGACCCGAGTAATGTACGGCGGGCGGGTGTCTCTGGCAGTGGGGTTGATTGCTACCTCGGTGGCGCTACTTATTGGTGTGGCATGGGGCAGCATTGCCGGCTATATGGGCGGCCGCACCGATGCAGTGATGATGCGCATAGTTGATGCGCTCTATGCATTGCCGTTTATTATTTTCATCATTCTGCTGATGGTGGTATTCGGCCGCAGCATGCTGTTGCTGTTTCTGGCCATTGGTGCGGTCGAGTGGCTGACCATGGCGCGGATTGTGCGCGGCCAGGTGCTGAACATCCGCGGACAGGAGTTTATCGAAGCGGCCCGTTCCATGGGTTTGTCAACGCCGCATATCTTATTAAAGCATGTGGTTCCCAACAGTCTGGGGCCAATCATCGTTTACGCCACACTGACGGTGCCGCAGGTGATGTTGCTGGAAGCATTCCTGAGTTTCCTTGGCTTGGGCATCCAGCCGCCGCAATCGTCCTGGGGATTGCTGATTTCCTACGGTGCCGCGACCATGGAAGATTATCCCTGGTTACTGGTATTTCCCGGCTTGGCTCTGTCTGTGACATTGTTTGCACTTAATTTTCTCGGTGACGGTTTGCGCGACGCGCTCGACCCGAAAGCGTCTAAAGACTGAGGAAACTTAAAATGCCGCTGCTTAAAGTAGATAACCTGACCACCCGGTTTCATACCCGTAATGGCATTGTTACCGCTGTCGATGATGTGAGCTTCAGCGTTGAGCGAGGCGAGATTCTCGGGATTGTTGGCGAATCCGGCAGCGGAAAATCGGTCAGCTGTTACAGCCTGCTGGGGCTGATCCCGATGCCGCCGGGCAGGATTGAGAGTGGCACGGCGATATTTAACGACAGGGATTTGCTGGCTATGTCGGAAGCCGAGCTGAGGGCAATTCGTGGCGATGACATAGCAATGATCTTCCAGGACCCGATGACCTGCCTGAATCCGTTTCTCACTATTGGCGAACAGTTGATTGAACCACTGATTTATCACCGTGAGTATTCGCGTGCCGCCGCGCGAGTGCGGGCCATCGAGCTGATGGAAGAAAGTGGGATCGTGCAGGCAGACAAACGATTCGAGGCATACCCGCACGAATTTTCCGGTGGTATGCGGCAACGGGTAATGATCGCCATGGCACTGATTACCGAGCCCAAACTGTTGATAGCTGATGAACCGACAACGGCGCTTGATGTCACCATTCAGGCACAGATTCTTGAGTTAATCGCCAAGTTGCAGAAAAGTCATGATCTGGGGGTTATTTTTATCAGCCATGACCTGGCCGTGGTCCGCGACCTGGCCGATGAAGTTATTGTGATGAAATCAGGCAGGGTGGTGGAGCGCAACCAAACCCGGGCTTTATTTGATGCGCCGCAGGACAGCTATACGCAGCAATTATTAGAGGCTGTACCCAAGGGCGCCAAAAATAGCAACGATTTGAGCAAGACGGACATCCTATTGAGAGTGGAGAATCTGACAACGTCATTCCTGGATAGAAACTCTGGCCAGCGCTTCAAGGCTGTGGATGCGGTTTCATTCGACCTGCAAAAAAATGAAATTCTCGGGCTGGTTGGCGAGTCCGGTTCCGGCAAGTCAACCATCGGCCGCAGCATTCTAAAACTGGTTAATGCGGAATCCGGGTCGGTGCTTTTTGATGGCCAGGAGTTACTGGCTCTGGACGCCAAACAGATGACCCCGGTACGCCGGCGCATGCAGATGATTTTTCAGGATCCGTACGCGTCGCTCAATCCGCGGATGACTGTATTTGATACCCTGGCTGAGCCGCTGCTGTATCACCGGCTGGCAACTAAAAAAGATGTTGAAAACAGGGTGCTGGAGTTGATGGATGAGGTCGGGCTGGATCGGCACGCAATCAAAAAGTACCCGCATGAGTTTTCTGGCGGTCAGCGGCAGCGCATTGCAATCGGACGTGCCATTGCCACCCGACCTGAGCTGATCATTGCCGATGAACCGGTGTCAGCGCTCGATGTGACTATCCAGAAACAGATTCTTGACTTATTGGTAGAGCTGGTTGGCAAACATAATCTGACTATGTTGTTTGTGTCGCACGATTTGTCAGTGGTGCGCTCGCTGTGTGACAGAGTGATGGTCATTCAACATGGCAGGCTGGTTGAGCTTGGCGACACCGAGCACCTGTGGCAAAACCCCCAGCAGCAATACACCAAGGATTTACTGGATGCTATTCCGCACTTAACTTAAAGGTTTTTCTTATGCGCACTGTGTTGCTGTCTGTCTTATTGCTTGTTGTGGCCGTTTCTGCGACCGCTGAAACAGAACGTCAAACTGTCACCTGGGATCTCACCGACCTGTATGCTTCTGATCAGGAGTGGGACAAAGCCTTTGAGTCTATTCACGACCGGATCTATAGACTGGCCGAGCGCAACAAGGGCTTTGGCAAGTCGGCTGCGGCTCTGGCCGATTTCCTGATTGAGCAATCTGCAGTAACTAGAGACTACTATCGTCTGAGCGCGTATGCCAGGTTACAAAATGATGAAGACCAGCGCGATGCGACTACCCAGCAACGGCGTGCCAAAGTGCGTGCTCTCGCCACTCGCTTCAGCGAAGTGGTTTCCTGGGTGGATCCCGGCCTGCTGTTGCTCGGTGAAAAAAAACTCAAGCGGTTTCTAAAGCAGGAACCGCGACTTGCAGCATTTGATTTTTATATCCTCGATTTGATCCGCGAGGCTCCGCACAAACTGGATAATAAAGGCGAAGCAATGATGGCATCAGCCAGCGCCATGACCAGCAGCCCCAACCAGATTTACAGCATGATCGCCAATGCGGATATACCATGGGGGGAAATTGAGCTCAGTGACGGGAGTAAGGTAAGGCTCGACCAGGCTGGCTATTCAGGCGCGCGTGGTGCTGCTCACCGCGAAGATCGCAAAAAAGTGTTTGACCAGTTTTGGGCTACCTGGAAGGAATACGAAGATAGCATGGGTGCTACTCTCAACTCCGAAGTGCAGGCCAACATGTTTCAGGCAAAATCGCGGAATTACGATTCTGTTTTGCAGTGGCAGCTGGCGCAGGAAAATCTGCCAGAGGGTGTGTATCGGACCCTGGTGGCACAGGTCAATGAAAATTTGCCGACCCTGCACCGCTACTTTAAGTTGCGTGCGCGACTGCTTGGTGTTGATCAGATGCGTTACTACGACATTTATCCGCCGCTGGTTGAGATGGAAACGGATTTTGGCATCGAGGCTTCTAAACAGATTACACTGGATGTGCTCAAGCCGCTTGGCGAGGAATACAACAAACACCTGGTGACAGCGCTGAATTCAAATTGGGCGCATGCTTATCCGCGGCCTGGCAAGCGCTCCGGCGCTTATATGAATGGCTCGGCCTATGATGTGCATCCTTATGTGTTGCTCAATCACAACGACGATTACAACTCTTTATCCACCTATGCCCATGAATGGGGGCATGCGGTGCACTCGATGCTGGCCAAGCGTGAACAACCGTTTGAGAAAGCCTTCTATTCGACTTTCACCGCGGAAATAGCCTCTACCATCAATGAAATATTACTTGAAGAACACCTGATTGCCGCAGCCAAAACAAAGCAGGAAAAACTGTTCTATCTGGGGCAGGCGCTGGAATCAATTCGCGGTACGTTTTTCCGCCAGACTATGTTTGCGGAGTTTGAGCTGGCGATACATGAGGCGGCGGAAAGGGGCGAACCACTGACCGGTGCGGTTTTTACGCAGATGTACGCAGATTTGTTGAAAAAATACCACGGCCATGATCAGGGTGTAGTGCTGATCGACGAACCCTACACCATGGAATGGGCGTATATCCCCCACTTTTACTACGACTTTTATGTATTCCAGTACGCCACATCCATTTCCGGTGCGGCCTGGTTTGCAGACAAATTTCTCAGTGGTGATGAGTCAGCCAGAGCTGCCCTGGTAAATGTATTAAAAGCCGGGGGTTCAGATTATGCCTACCAGATATTGAAACGAGCAGGGCTGGATATGGCCAGCCCCGAACCGTACCAGGCATTGGTGCGGAGAATGGAAGATGTTATGGACCGGATCGAGGCCTTGCTCGATCAGTAGGGTTCCGGCTCTCTGCCCCCAGCCAGCAACAAATGAAACGGCTGGGATATGCTTCCTATTAAAGGATGATCATACGTGGGGAGATTTTCACCCGCAAAAATCCCTTGTATCTGGCCGTCTGCCCTGTAAACCAGGGCAATAACGCGCAAGGATAAATGCACTGGCCCCGCAATTCAGGTAGCAAATATTGTCTGTCAAGTCGTGGTTTAGTGTTGTAAATACTGGTCTGGCTCGCCAGTTGTTGCATAAACACCAAAAATGTCAAAAATTTGTTGTATAGACGACAAATAATGTTATCAATACATTGCCAATGTTACATATATTGGTGTAGAGTCTCACGATTAGTGAGGATTCTCTTCCAGAGTAGCGGAAGGGGGTCTTGCAATGGTGGTTTAATCGCCGTGCCCTTATTGATTTTCATTGCGCTTTGCGGGTTCTGTCAGCAGTTCCTAAAAAGCTATTACAAGTCAGGCCATTTATGGTTAGGCAAGATGAATTTGAATAAGAACTAGTCTATAAAACAAAACTACAGCACGGTTACAATTTCAATTAAATTGGTAAAACAAAAAAGAGGTATAGTGATGTTACAAAAGAACAAGCTTTCACTCGCAGTGGCTTCGGCCTTGGGTGTGGG
>JAHHOC010000340.1 GCA_018677115.1 Arenicella sp.
ATGTTATACTGCCAGCCACTCTCTATGGGGCCAAATGACAATAATAACAAGATGCCAGATACGACCCAACAAGTTGCGCGAATTTTAATCGAGGCATTGCCTTATATACAGCGCTTTCACGGTAAAACCATTGTTATTAAATACGGTGGGAATGCGATGATCGACGATGGTTTGAAGGAAAGCTTTGCCCGCGATGTTGTTTTGATGAAGCTGGTGGGCATGAATCCGGTGGTAGTTCACGGTGGCGGCCCGCAAATCAGCGAAACCCTGAAGAGGGTAGGCAAGACAACCAAGTTTGTCGATGGCTTGCGAATTACCGACACTGAAACCATGGAAGTGGTTGAAATGGTGCTTGGTGGCCTGGTGAATAAAGAAATTGTCAATTTGATCAACTCCCACGGTGGTAAAGCTGTGGGGTTGACCGGCAAAGATGGCGATATGATTCGTGCCCGCAAACTGGGTTCGGGTGACGCAGGTGTCGATTATGGTCATGTGGGGGAGGTGGACACGGTCAATCCAGAAGTTGTAAAAACGCTTGAAGAGCAGAGCTTCATACCGGTGGTGGCGCCGATTGCATCCGGAGCGCAAGGAGTCAGCTACAATATCAATGCCGATTCTGTCGCCGGTGCGCTGGCTCGTACCCTGCAAGCGGAAAAATTGGTGTTGATGACCAATACGCCGGGGGTGCTGACCAAGTCCGGAGAGTTGTTAACCGGTTTGGATGCGTCCCAGATTGACGAATTGATCACCGACAATACCATTCAGGGGGGTATGCTGCCCAAGGTCGCCTGTGGTCTTGACGCTGTACAAAATGGGGTCAAAACGTCTCATATCATCGACGGCCGCGTGGACCATGCCCTGCTGCTGGAAGTGTTAACCGACAAGGGAGTGGGAACCCTGATTCGAGCCTGACGCAGACGGTTATGCCGGCCGATGATGCTGCGTTAAGCGTCCACCAGTTGCAGCACTTGATCCAGCCTGGAAATGACGTGAGTGGGCCGTTCTTCCAGTTCAGCAAACGCGCTCTCATGCTTGCCTGTGCTGGGATCGTAAAAAATCCCTGACATACCAACGCGAATCGCACCGGCCACATCATTAGTGGCGTGATCGCCTATTTGCCAAGCCTGATTCGCCTCTACTCCGCTGCGCTCAAGCGCCAGGTGAAACACTCTTGCATCCGGTTTGTGTGCCCGTGCCTGTGCGCTGACAATCACATGATCGACTTTGCAATCGATCGCCAGCTTACGTATTTTGCCCATCTGTAGTTCTTCTATGCCATTGGTGATCACGCCGGTGATAAATCCTGCCTGTTTTAGCTCCTGCAAGGTGTGTTCGGCGCCTTCCTGGAAACATATATTCTTGCGGGTCAATTCTACAAAGCGCCGGTACATCTGTTCTCCCAAATCGCCATGCTCGGCTGGTAAAACTGCTGTGACCGCTGCAGCAAAACAGTCCCTGAGCTGTTGTTCTGGCGATTGTTCACGCAGGAACATCTCATTCCATACTGAAGCGGCATGTTGGCGCAGCGCGGCGAAGAAAAGTTGTTCCTTGCCGACACCGAGTTCATCAGCAAACTGTGCATACATTCCGGCAAACAGTTTTTGAATCGGGATGGTGTTTTCGATCAGGGTTTCGTCGAGATCGAAGAAAATAGCCTTGGGACTGCGCATTAGAAGCTCAGGATTGTGGAGTGAACTCGGGTCCGAATGGTTTGGTCTTCATCAGGATTACCGGCATGAACAGCAGGTCAGCAACCAACGCGGCAGTAATGGTGCCACCCAGCAATATACCGAAATTGGCGAGAATGACAGTGTTAGAGCCCAGAAACGTGAGGAAAGACAGCACCAGGATTATCGTAGTCACAACCAGCGCCGGACCAACATCATTGAGCCCTCCACGCATCGCCGCCTCATAATTGCCGGTTTTGTAGAAGTGGCTGCGAAAGCGGGTGACCAGGTGGATGGTGTCATCAACCGCAATACCGATGGCGATCGTGGCTAGCAACAACTTCATATAATCGAGAGGAACGTCTAGCCAACCCAGAGCCCCCAGCGCCAGAATTACCGGTGTCAGGTTGGGAATCATGGCAAGCAGGCCAACCTTGATGGAACCGAAATTGATGCACATGATCAGCGCAATCATCGCGAACACCAGCGGATAGCTGCTCAATTGTGTGTCACCGACATAGTTGGCCAGCTTTACCCATAATAGCCCGATTCCGGTCTTGCTGCCCTCGGCGCCTGGCAATGGATTTTGTTCCACGAACGCATCCATGTCGGCCAGCAGTTTGCTGACATTGGAGGCATAGGTCATCTCCACCTGCATTTCGATCACTGTGCGGGAAAGGTCATAGGA
>JAHHOC010000344.1 GCA_018677115.1 Arenicella sp.
TTGAAAACCAAGGGTTTCGATGTTAACCTCGCGCGCCTGTTAGAGTCGATTCAGGCGCGTGATGTCCGGGATTTGAGTCGCAAATCCTCCCCGTTAAAGGCGGCGGATGATGCATTGTTACTCGATACTTCTGATCTCAGTATTAAAGAAGTCGTTGCGCGCATACTGGATTATGTAAATCAACGCTGATCTCCATGCGGACTGGACGGTTGGACTATTAAAAAACTCTTCGAGTGTCGGCAATTGGCGCTTAATTGCGCACCAAATGGCCGAGGAAAATCGGGAGTTTAGGTATTAAAGTTATGAGCGAATCGTTCGCCGAAATGTTTGAAGAGAGCCTGAAAAACACCGTCATGAAGGTCGGTGAGGTGATTAAGGCAGAAGTTGTATCCGTCGATGGTGACTATGTCACCGTTACTGCAGGCCTCAAGTCTGAAGCAGAAATTCCCCTTTCCCAATTCGCTAAAGTCGAAGGTGAATACAATGTTCACCCGGGCGACCTTGTTGAAGTAGCGATTGAAAGTATTGAAGATGGCTACGGCCGCACTAAATTATCGCATGACAAAGCACGTCGCGTACGTGTTTGGGCCGAATTGGAAAAGGCCCACGAGAATGGGGATATTGTGGTTGGCCAGATCACAGGCAAAGTGAAGGGCGGGTTCACCGTTTCACTGCAGAATGTCCGTGCATTCCTGCCCGGGTCGCTGGTGGATGTTCGCCCGGTGAAGGATTCCGCATACCTTGAAAATCGAGACCTTGAATTGAAAGTGATCAAGATCGATAAGGTTCGCAATAATGTCGTGGTATCGCGTCGTGCAGTGGTTGAAAATGAACTGGGCGCCGAGCGTGAAGAGTTACTCAAGACCATCGAAGAAGGCCAGATCGTCAAAGGTATCGTTAAGAACCTGACCGATTACGGCGCCTTCATCAATCTAGGTGGAATTGACGGCCTGCTGCATATTACCGACATGGCATGGAAACGGGTAAAACATCCGTCTGAAATCCTCGAAGTCGGTCAGGATATCGAGGCCCGCGTACTTAAATTTGACAAGGAGAAGGGGCGCGTTTCGCTGGGTATCAAGCAGATGGGCGATGACCCGTGGAAAGACCTTGCGCGCCGCTTTACCGTGGACAGCCGTCATTACGGTAAAGTTACCAACATCACCGACTACGGTGCCTTTGTGGAACTGGAGGACGGAGTAGAGGGTCTGGTTCACGTTTCTGAGATGGATTGGACCAACAAAAACGTTCACCCGAGTAAGATTTGCCAGGTAAACGATGAAGTTGAGGTCATGGTGCTTGAAATTGATGCTGAGCGGCGTCGTATTTCGCTCGGCATGAAACAATGTAAAGCCAACCCATGGGACAGCTTTGCTGCCACACATAAGAAAGGTGACAAAGTCACCGGCAGAATCAAATCAATCACCGATTTTGGTGTCTTCATCGGACTGGACGGGGCGATCGACGGTCTAATACACCTCAGTGACCTGTCCTGGGATGAGGACGGTGAAGAGGTAATCCGCAAATATTCAAAGGGCGATGAATTAGAGGCGGTGGTGCTGGCAGTGGACCCGGATCGTGAACGTATCTCGCTTGGCGTCAAGCAGATCAGCGGTGATCCATTCAGTGATTTTGTTGCTGCCAACAGCAAGGGTTCAGTGGTATCCGGTGTGGTTAAGGCTGCAGATGCACGTGGTGTAACATTGAGCCTCGGAGACGGAATAGAGGGTTATCTGCGTGCTGCGGAGATATCACGTGATCATGTCGAAGATGCTTCCAGCATGTTCAGCGTCGGCGATGAAGTTGAGGCCAAAGTAACCTCAATTGATCGCAAAACACGCAGGATTTCGCTTTCAGTTAAAGCGCTTGAAGCGCAACATGAGAGTGAAGCGGTGCAGGAATACGGTCGCCAGAGTGAGGAATCAGGCGGCAGTGTATTAGCAGAGAAGCTCAAGCAACAGCTGAATAAGTAAGTAGCATTATTATATCTACCGCCTGCCGGGGTTGCCCGGCAGGCGGTTTTTGTTTTGATGTACAGAAATCAGATTCTACTTTAAGTTTGAATACCCGCTATTTATCAGTAACTTACCGCAAATAATTCATCAAGAATTGTTGCTTCAGGCCGTTTCAAACACTATACTGCATTGACAATAAGAATAATCCGAAGTTCATCTCGGATTTGAACGGGTTACTATGAAAGCACCGACCATCACTAGATCCGAGTTAATAGAAGCTCTGGTTTTAAAACAACCTCACTTGGCCCATCGCGACGTAGAGTTAGCGGTAAAAGCTGTGTTGGAGCGAATGGGGCTTGGATTTGAGCAGGGTGAGCGGATAGAAATTCGCGGATTCGGAAGTTTTTCCCTGCACTATCGTGCGGCTCGTGTCGGGCGTAACCCCAAGACCGGCGAATCGGTGGCAGTAAAAGACAAGTTTTCTCCGCATTTTAAGCCCGGCAAAGAGCTTAAGGAACGGGTTGATGCGATCAACCAGGCAAATTTATAGTTTACTGGTGTTAACGCCAACATAACCGTATTGAGCAGATTTTGAAAAAGTTATTTTATGCGGCAATATTGATTTTATTCTTCCTTGCTGCGCTCACCCTAAACCTGAAAAACCCGCAGCCGGTCACAATTTTTTATTATTTTGGCCTGGAGTGGCATACTTCCCTGGTGATTGCGCTTACTGCAGCATTCGCGCTTGGCATGTTGCTTGGTTGGCTGATCATGACCGTATCGGTATTCAAGAATAAAAGGCAGGTGGGCAAGGCCCGTAAACAGCTGGCTAAGGCCGAAAAGGAAGTTGAGAATTTACGTACCATGCCAATCAAAGACGAGGTCTAGACCGTTTGGATTTTATGGCATCGTTTGACTGGTTTTGGCCAGCCCTGGGGCTGGCCTTTCTTTTGGGCTACCTGGCTCACCGCTGGCGGACCGAGCAACGTATCTCCCGCAGGTCGCGGCAAGTCAGCGAGGAATATTTCAAGGGCCTGAATTTTCTCCTCAATGAGCAACCGGATAAGGCAATCGAGGTATTCATTAAAGCGCTCGAGGTTGATAGCGAGACCGTAGAACTGCACCTGGCACTGGGGGGATTATTTCGCCGCAAAGGTCAGGTCGATAGAGCCACACGAATACATCAGAACTTAATTGCGCGGCCCAATCTCACAGAAGGGCAACGATTAGAAGCAATTCATGAGCTGGCCCAGGACTACAATAAAGCGGGTCTGCTGGATCGTGCAGAAAACCTCTATCTTGAACTCAAGGAATCACTAGAGTACCGTCAGCAGGCGATTGAGGGGCTATGTGCGATCTACCAGCAGGAAAAGGATTGGCAAAAGGCCATTGATGTGATGCGCTTGCATAAACGTGGTACGCGAAGCGCAAATGCATCTCGTATAGCCCATTATTGGTGTGAATTGGCCCGACAACACATTGATAACGCCGAGTATGACGAGGCCCAGCGTTGCCTGAAAAGTGCCCTGAGTGAAAATCGTGGGTCGGCCAGGGCGGTGCTTTTGCTTGGTGATATGTATTTTAAACAGGCAGAATATCGAAAAGCACTGAAGCAGTGGCAGAGTTTGGCCGTGAGTAATCCTAAATTGGCCGGGCTGGTTGTTGATAAATCAATTGTCAGTTACCGACGGCTGAGTGACCAACAGGGGTTGCGCGATTATCTGACTAATATTGCGACTATTCCCCGTGAGGCAGAAGCGTTCAATACATGGCTACAGGCTATCGATGACAGTTTCGGTGAGGAAGCTGCTGATCGACATATAATTGAACAAATAGATCAAGATGGTCTAAGCGGTGCCGCGGCAAATTATCTGTATCAGAATAGCCAGCGTGACAGGCTTTCGGCAGCACAATTAAAAGAATTGTTGCAACATGTATTGGTTCGCGCAAAAAGTAGCAAGATTGAG